>CAZVSZ010000006.1:0-25678 GCA_964630095.1 uncultured Thermoplasmata archaeon
ACTTCTTTTATGATTTCACATACATGATTGACTATCTCTTTATTAACTCCCAATTTTTCAAGCCATTCTCTTGCCAATTTAACTCCGATTGATTCATCCCCGCCATGAAATTTCCAGTCAGCAATATCATGTAAAAGCGCTGCAAGCTGAATAACAAATACATCCACATCTTTTTCCACCTCTGCTATTCTCAAAGCCATTTTCCAAACTCTGTATGTGTGCCACCAGTCATGACCTGTTGATTCTCCCTCTAAATGCTCTCTAACAAATCGGGCTGTTTTCTGTATGATCTCATCCCTGTTCATAATCATAGCATAGCAAAGAGTTCTTTATAAAATTTTGGTGCGAGCGGAGCGAGCACGGCAGAGTCCGGCTCATGTGCCATTCATTCACCTTACATTTTTGAAAGCATTTCTATTAATCTATCTTTTAATATGTCCCAGATAGCAATTCTTGTTAGTATATCTCCATAATGAACTTCTACAGCCTCTTTTATGTTTTTTATAAGTGGCAATCAATATCACCCCATACCATAGTGCATATATATATGCTCTTTATTGCTTACATTGCTCCCAAAAGGGAGTAGAAGAGTATAAATAATGAAGGAAAAATGAGATTAATACTGGCTATAGGGGGTAATATTTGTGGTAATACCTGTAGTGAGCACAGCGCTCAGCGGAAGTGTATACGCAAACCCCTATGGTCAACTAAGTTCAGTGGGTAGATTGAAAAAGCAAACTTCTCTGTTTGTAAATAACACACTTTTAGTGCCCAGCGTTATGTTTATATACAAAATCGCCCATACATTCAGTATGAGCTCACCTGAGGCAGTAGGAGAAGAAAGTGAATTACCAAAGAAAAAGACAACTCATAAGGATATTGGTAAAAGGAGACTAAAACCCTGTGAATATAAACTCATTACAGAAGGGGATTTGACAAAGTTGATAATAACGGAATGTAAGAGGTGTAAGGCACCTGCGGATTTAACGCATCCGATATGTTTTGGAAGGGCACTGAGAACATTAAGTGGTGTTGTAAATGTGGATTTAATTGACCTTGAAAAGTACAATGTTGTGGAATATTTTGGTGAGAGTATAAGGGTTCTAAAAAGCATGGTTGAACTTGCAAGATTAATAGAAAATCTCAGTTTGAGGAATCCCCTATTGGAATATTTCTCCGATATTCCTGAAAAAGATAGGAAGAAACTTAGATGCCCATCCTGTCCCCTCAACCCACAACATATATTTATCTACCTCCGCAATGTGTTTATGACTTCAATAGTTGATTTTCCAACATATTTCTATTATATAGTTGATAAATTTGGGAGGGAACACATATTTTCTGAGAGATGCAAGCCATGCAGAGAAACAACACTCAATGACCTGACTTTTGTATTCAAAAAATATGTTGAATGGCTGAGCCAGTTGGGTATAAATGTTGAGGTATCTTTTGAGGGGGAAATTACCCCACTGAGTCTCCTTGCAAAAGTGAGAAATGTTGGATTACAGGTAAGCGGAAAGAGAATAAAGGAGGTAATTGATAAGATAGTCATAAAAAATTCAAGGGTAAGACCGGGATTCTCACCATCATGGATTGCCTTTGATAAGCCAAAGGATGCTACAGAGGTGATGACTTATAAAGTTGAAGATGTTCCTGTCACACTGTATAAGCTTCCCACAGAGGCAGAAGGACTTTACTATATTGACCCACCTGAGTATCATATAGAGCCCAGATATATGGAATTGATTGAAATGGCGAGGAGGGAATTGCTTGCGGAGTATCCCAAGGGACTTCAAACATTGAAGCCGGGGGCATCTCAAAGATACATAGAGGAAGAAGGTGCAAAATTAATTTATAAACTTGCAAAATTGCATGGGGTATCCCTTGGAAAGGAGAGGGAAGAGGAAATAAGCAAGGTTCATGACCTTGCAAAGGTTCTTGTGAAATACACTGCAGGATACGGAGTTATTGACATATTATTCAAAGACCCATATATTCAGGATATATACTTAGATGCCCCTGTTTCAGATAACAATATTTATGTTATTCTCCAGGGTGGGCTTGGAAAAAATGTGCCTGAAAAATTTGTTACAAATGTTGTGCTCAGTGATAAGGATGCAAAGAGCATGATTTCAAGATTTAGAATGGAAAGTGGAAGACCGTTTTCTGAGGCGCATCCTCTTCTTGAAATGGATTTGAAAGAGTATAAAATAAGAGTTACATCTATTGGTCCTCCTTTAAGTCCCAGGGGTGTTTCTTTTGCATTCAGAAAGCACTGGAGGGTTCCATGGACGCTTTTGAGACATGTTTATTTTGAGAGCATAACTCCAATGGGTGCTGGTCTTCTATCTTTTTTGATTGATGGGAATGCGACCATGCTTGTGACTGGAAGCAGAAGCGCTGGAAAAACATCATTGCTGAGTTCAATACTATTTGAATTTCCACAGAGTCAGAGAATAATCGTTATAGAGGATACACCAGAACTACCATCAAATTACCTTCAAGAACTTGGATATAAAGTTCTACCCGTTCTTGTTCGCTCCGCATTTGGAGGCACTGCAGAGATGACGATGGATGATGCACTTCGTGTTGCTCTTAGATTGGGGGAAAGTGCGATAGTAATAGGTGAGGTAAGGGGAAAAGAGACAAAAACTCTATACGAGGCAATGAGGGCAGGAACAGCGGGAAGTGCTGTACTTGGGACAATACATGCAAATTCTCCCCGTGCTGTCTATGAGAGAGTTGTTTACGATATAGGTATACCATCAATGTCATTCAATGCAACTGATGCTGTTGTTGTTGCAGGATTTACAAGACCAAGTGGATTGCACAGGCAGATAAGAAAGGTTGTTCAGATATCAGAGTATGTAAAGGGAAGTGATGGAGAGTTTGAAGATTTGATGCTCTATGATATGAAAGATAATATTTTAAAAGAGTCAGATCTGCTCTATGAAGGAAGCAATCTCATAGGGAGAATTGCAAAATCCTGGGGTATGGAATATGAGGATGCTGTGGATAATATAAGATTAAGAGCAAAAATAAAGGCAAATTTAGTAAGAAGGAGTGTGGAAAGTAGAAATCTGGAATATTTGAGTGAAAGATGGATTAATGCATCAAATAACAAAATGTGGGAACTTATAGCAAAGCAAACTGAGGAAGAAGGAACCGTGGATCATGATGTTGTTTTTGAGAAATGGAAAGAATGGTTCTTAGGTCGGTGAGAGTATGCTATTTGAAGACCTCTGTTTAAAATTCAATCAACTTTTCAAGGAGCAATCGGAAAAATTCAGGGAGAAATTTGCACTTCAGAGAAAGGAGAGGCTCAAGAATGCAAGGGAGAGATATAAAAAAGCAGAGGAAGAATATGAAAAAGCAATGGGAATGTATAAAAGGGAGGATATCAGATATACAAAGGCATATAAGAAATACACAAGAGAGTTTGCAAATCTTACAAAGGAAGAAACGGAGTATGATAGAAATGAATATGCATTAAATATAAAATTTGCAAGGCTGAATCTTGAGCCTTATCAGATATTTTTCTTTGGCCAGATGCTTCTCATTTTTCTTTTTATAATTTTTATATTTTTTGATATAATTACATTTTTCATATCGCATTCAATTATTGCAACATTTGTAATGCTCTTTTTGAATGTGATAATTCCATTCACAATTTATCTGTTTATCATAAATTACCCATTGATAAGGGCGAAAAGTTTGAGAATAAAAATGCTTGGATTTATGCCAGAGGCAATAAGTTATATGGTGATGTCCCTCTATCTGAATCCCTCATTGGAGCATGCTGTTGCATTTGCTGGGGAGAATACAGATGAGCCATTAGCCACAGATTTAAAAAAGATATTATGGAGTACATACTTAAGAGAATACGATGCTGTTGAGGATGCGTTTGTTGCATTTGCCTATGATTGGGGTGAGTGGAATGACAGTTTCAAGAGGTCTCTCTATACTCTCAGAACCTCCTCAATGAGAACGGATGAAATGGAAAGAAGAGCAACATTGGATAAAGCATCGGATATAATGATGGAGGGTGCCAAGAGGGATTTGATAGCGTATGCAGATGCGTTATATGTTCCAACGATGATATTTTTCTCCGTGGGCGTAATGCTTCCACTTATATTTGCGTCAATTCTTCCTCTCTTACCCATAGGAAGGGAGTTTCTCTGGCTTATAATTGTAATATTTGATGTTATTACTCCATTCTTCTTCTACCTCTATGCAAGAAAGATTGTGGAAGAAAAACCAGTTTTAACCACTCCCCCTGATTTAAGAGTTCCCCTTACAAAGAATGAGAGATATCTCATAATAACGATTGCAGTAATCGTTGGTGCAATTTTCCTCTCCTTCGGGCTTCAAAAACTTGATTATGTTAATTCATCTTTATTTTTCTGGGCTATGGCGGTACCATTTGCGATATACTTCTTTGCAACATCCTATCCTTCCAAGACAGAAAGAGATTTGATTGTAAACATGAACAATGATTTTCCAGATGCCCTGTTTAATTTAGGAAGTAGAGTTGCAGAGGGTGAGCCGTTTGAATCTGCTATGGAAAAGGTAGTTAAATTGATGAGGGGAAGTGCTGTTGAAATCCTTTTCAGAAGAATATTATATGCTCTTAAAACTACCAGAGATAGTTTGGAGGATATTCTATTTGGAGATAAGGGAATTTTGAGAGAGAAATCAACAAAGGTTATAAACACAAGTATGAAGGCTACGCTTGACGCGATGAAGAAGGATAATGTCACTGCAGGGAATATGATTGCATCAATAGCAACTCATCTTAGAGATATGAAGGGAATTGAAAAAGATATGCAAACAAGATTGAGAAGTGCCACAAGCATGATGGAATTAACATCGGTTTATTTTGCACCAATCACCATAGCAGTCACGATGGTTCTATACGCTGTAATTTTAGGAAAACTTGAGCAGGTTTCTGCGGTGTTACCATCAAGTTCAATATTCTCAATTGGATTCCTGAAAGTTAAGCACATAAGTGCTTTTGCATTTTCAGTGGTTATGATAGTTTATCTCTTCTTCACTGTGCTAATTACTGGGTATTTCTATACAAATATAATGTACGGGAAGGATAGAATTCAGAACAGGTTGGAGATGGCAAAGATGCTGATAATAGCACCCCTGATGTACACAATATCAATATATTTCATAAACATATTCTTCTCAGGGTTTATTTGATTTATCCTCTCACAACATCAATGTAAAACTGCTTTCCCATTACCGAGATATCTAAACTATCCTTATTGATACCTGGTGGAAGATTCACACCAACTAAACTGAGAGATGCAAATCCCTTTCCATCAGTTTTTGCTGATTCTGTGTTTATTCCACATCCGCTGAGTGTAACATAAATATCTGTGGCTGGCTTTCCATTCTTTTTTACAAGAACATCTAAATGGTCTGGATTGTTCTCATAATCATAGTATGCATAATTCCTGTTATCAATAATTGTGCAGTGTATCTCACTTATTTTTTCACCTCCAAGATAAAACTCCACGGATATCTCATTTTGGGGTGTGTAAACAACAAATATATGAAGAATATAAATCAGAGAGAGCATGGCTATTATTACCACTATTATTACATATACGATAACCATCCCTACTCCTCCATTCTCCATCATTGTGAATGATATATTCGTTATATTATTTTATTTTTTCCCATAAGTTGTGGGTGTCTCAGTGTAATCAATATATCACAATATATACAATTTTTAAAAATTAAATTAAAACGCAATTTTAATATGGAAAAAGGGATTAAGGATAGCAAATGGTATTTAATAAGGCAAAATGGATGCAGATGCCACGAGAAATTTACGCTGGACATGATGTTCTTCGCAATATAGGGGAGATGTGCAGGAGATTTGGATTGAGAAAAAAAGGTTATATAATCACGGGAAGAATCACCTATGGTATAGCGGGAAGGAAAGTTGAAAAAATATTGAAGAATTCAGGGTTTGATATAGGGGTAATAAAGACAGGTATTGCAAATAAAGAGAATTTAGATTTTGTAATTGAGAATAGCAAAGATGGAAAATTCCTCGTTGGTGTTGGTGGAGGGAGCAAGATAGATTTAGCAAAAAAATCATCCTATGAACTGGGAATTCCTTTTATAAGTGTTCCAACGGTGGCAAGTCACGATGGAATTGCAAGTCCCCGTGCTTCAATAAGAGACAATGGAACAACAATATCCATGGAAGCACAGGAGCCTATGGGAGTTGTTGCGGATACTGGGATAATTGTTCAATCGCCCTACAGATATCTGGCATCGGGAGCTGCTGATGTAATAGGAAACATAACAGCAATAAGGGACTGGGAACTTGCACATAAATTGAGGGATGAGAAATTCAGCAGCACAGCTTATGGACTTTCAAAATTCTCTGCAGAGGCAATAATAGAAAATGCGGATTCAGTAAAGCCAAATATTGAGGAAGGCACATGGATAGTTGTCAAATCCCTTGTTGTATCAGGAATGGCTATGAGCATAGCAAATTCATCAAGACCTGCGAGCGGAAGTGAGCATCTATTTGCCCATGCTCTGGAGAAAATTGCGCCAAGAAAGGCACTGCATGGGGAAATGGTTGGTGTGGGGACAATAATGATGATGTATTTGCATGGTGGAGACTGGAAAAGTATCAGAGATGTTTTAAAGAAAATTGGTGCTCCAACAACAGCGAGGGAATTGGGTGTTGAGGATGTTGATATAATTAAAGCCCTCACGATGGCTCATAAAATGAGGAAAAGATACACCATCTTGGGGGATAAGGGGCTTACCAAGAAGGCAGCAAAAAATCTGGCAAAAATAACTGGAGTAATAGGGAGGTGATTGTGTGATAACCTTAATTGGTGAGAAACTTGCCAGGGAAGGTCTTGAGTTCCAGTATCTTGGTCCATTATTAGAGTGTAGGGACTGCAAGTTGAAAAATGTATGTTTCAATCTTGATGAGGGAAAATGGTACAGAATAAAGAAGGTAAGAAATAAAGAGCACAAATGCAAGGTGCATGAGGGAAATAAAGTGGTTACGGTGGAAGTTGAAGAGATACCTGTGCCAATTGTAATAGATGTCAGTACAGTGGTAGAGGGAGAAACTATAGAATACAGAAGAATAAACCACAGGGATTATGAGTGTGGTGGTGATTACGACTTATATCATCCAATAGGTTTAAGAGATGGTATGAAAATAAAGATTGTAAAAATAGAAGGAGAAATAAAATGCAAGAAAGATAAGACTCTTAAGAAGGTCCTGGTCACATGGTAGAAATTGGACTTGTGGGCAAGCCAAATGTGGGAAAAAGTACATTTTTTTCTGCGTTAACAATGCATACTGTTGAAATTGCAAGTTATCCATTCACAACAATTGAGGCAAATAGAGGGATATCGTATGTGAGAAAAAAATGCCCCCATTCTGAAATTGGAAAGAAATGTAATCCCAAAAAATCAATATGCATGGATGGAATAAGATTGATACCTGTGGAAATTGTTGATGTAGCTGGTCTTGTGCCCAACGCGCATGAAGGTCGTGGATTGGGCAATAAATTTCTTGATGATTTAAGGCATGCTGATTCTCTAATTCATATAGTTGATTCATCTGGAAGCACTGATGCCGAGGGAAATATGGTTCCTAAAGGGACAAGGGACCCAATAGAGGATGTTAAATTTTTGGATGATGAAATTGCATACTGGATTGCTGGGATAATTGGGCGTGGCTGGGACAGAATTGCAAGAAGAATTCATGCTGAAAAGATAAAAGTAGAAAATGTTCTTGCTGGGAGATTATCCGGTTTGAATATCAGGGAGAAAAAAATAAAAGAGGCAATAGATAAGTCTGAAATAGGAGAAGATCCCCTAAATTGGAAAGAGAATGAAATCTTGAAGTTATCCTATGAGATAAGGAAACTGGCAAAACCAATGCTCATAGCTGCAAATAAGGCAGATAAGGCAGATTATGAGTACCTGAGAGATTTCATAAAAAATTGTAAATCTCTTGGCTATAAGGCAATTCCCACATCAGCAGAATATGAACTGGCTTTAAGAAGAGCCTCAAGAGCAGGGGTAATAGACTATAAAATAGGGGATACAGGTTTCAGAATATTAAAAAAAGAAGATTTGAAAGAGAGACAGAAGAAAGCACTGAATATGATTAAGGAGTATATGGAAAATTTTGGAACCACGGGGGTTCAGGAGGTTCTTGAGTATTCAGTTTTTACACTTCTTGATATGATTGCTGTTTATCCTGTGGAAGATGAAAATAAGTGGACAGACAAAGATGGAAATGTTCTTCCAGATGTATATCTATTTCCAGATGGAACTACGGCAAGAGAACTTGCATATAAAGTTCACACCGAGCTTGGAGAGAATTTTATTCGTGCAATTGACGGAAGAACCAAGAAGATTTTATCTAAGGATTATATTTTAAAAGATGGAGATATAATAAAGATAATTGCAAAAAAATAGAAAAATTGGTTATTATGGTTTGTAAAAGATATAAGGGATTAGCAACACAAATCCCCATGTTAGTATTACCGCTCCACTGAATATCAATGCTGCTCTTACCCACTGCTGTAAATCTCTTCTTCCAATACCCAATAGAAGAAGGAAAATGGATATTCCTGCAGTTCCAAGGGAATAGAAGATCATGGCTATCTGGTAGAATGGTGTTGGATTGCTATTCCCAATTCCAATCGCATAGAATAGAACACCAAGCCACATGAGCAATATTGGTACTACTATTCCAAGCCCGATATATACTGGATTCTTTAGAATATCTCCATAACCTCTGCGATAATATTGCCGTGGTGGTGGGATAGCATATTGCTGCTGCGGTGGTGGTTGCTGAACATTCTGTGCCTGACCTCCTGCTGGCTGTGGAGGTGGTGGCAAAACTTCATCCATATTTCTCTCATCCATTTAATCACCCATTGGGATATGAGAGTAAGAGTATATAAGAGTTACGAGAAGAGAGATATGAAGTTCCCATAATTTTATATATCTGTTTACAAATTTAGATTTATGGATTCAAGGTCTGGTGAGGATATGCTTAGTGTGATTCTCTCCTCATTGGAGGAACTTGCAAAGAGTTCAGGCAAGATAAACAAAAAAATAGTTTTCTCCCTGATCCTCTTGGTTCTATGGTGTATATTTGAATTTTTCCTGTGGGCAACATCAATCGTTGAGATGTCAATATTTAACATTGTTTCATCCACCATTCTCCTCCTTATTGTTCTCTTTGTAATAATGGAATTGTTAGATATAAGAGAAAAACTGGCAATTATTGTAAGCAGATATCAATCCTACAGGTTTATGGAAAATATGGACCTCAAAATTCCAGATGGAAAGGATGAAGTGGAGAGGTTTCTGAATTATCTTAATAAAAATCTTGATTTTGAAAATCGTCTGAAAAAAAGAAATGGAAAAATTATAAGGAATGGAGAAATTGACTGTGGAGAGAAGGTGCATTTTGATTTATATGCTGAGATTAAGAGAAAGATATTTGATAGAATAAGGGGAACAAGAAGTTACTCTTTCTACCTTGTGAGGATGAAGAACTTGAACATTGAAAAATTGGAGAAATTCATATCATCTGTAAAGAAATGCAGTGAGAGGAATAAGGTAGAGATTGGAAGGGCAGTGATAATAGTTTCTGAAATAAATGATGAAGTGTATGAATTCTTGGAATCTAAAAAACAGAAAATTCCACTTCAGGTTGTGATTGAAATGGAAGATGGTACATACGATTTCATACCATTCATATCCCCCCGCCATGATTTTCTTCCGTGAACCATGGGGGCACACCAGTATACCTATAATGGTCCACTATCTGCTCTCTGTAAAGATTTATATAAAATCTGTTCCACTTTCTTAAATGAAGCACCCCTTTCTTTGTTATTCTCACATAACTTCTTTTATCTTCCTCAATTATATTAATAAGTTCCTCATCTTTCAGTTCCTTGAGAACTTTCTCCGTCATCTTGTGGTTACTTCTTATCTCATGTCTTATATCCGATTTTGTTATTTTATAATTGGATTTTTCTAGGATTTTATCTAATTTTTCCTCCAAATTTTTCTGGTATATATTTATATTTAGCGCCCGAACTAAAAAATTGAGAACTATTACACGATAAACTTTATAACTCTTATATGTGTGGGGCACCATGCACTAATAATAATCAGGGATTTTAAGTTTTTCTAAAATTGGAATGATATTATCCTAACTCAATCCTTAAATACAATTTTTTAATAACCCAATATAACCCCGTGGTGTAGTGAGCAACGATAGTTGCGAGTTCACCTCGGGCTTGAGAAAGCCCCGTGGTGTAGCGGTCAAGCATCTCGGACTTTGGATGAGCCACTTTCTTTTTAAGAAAGTGGCTCGGAAGAAATCCGGGGACGGCAGTTCGAATCTGCCCGGGGCTGCTATTTATTTTTTCTCAAAAAACTTTTTGTATATATCTTCCGGTGAAGATTCCTCCTCCTTTTCTTCTTCCAAAATCTTCTTTATATTATTTATCCTGTAAATCCAGTAATGAACTCTCCATAGTTTACTTCTTGAAACAGTTATCTCTTCTTCATAGGTTTTTAGAATTCCAATCTCTTCAAGAGTATAGAATACCTCCCTATCGGCGGGAGTAAGCACATTATCTACAATCCTATCATTGTATCCAAAAAAATTTACTATATATTCTGCTAATTGCTTTATATCCTCATCGCTTAGTCCCCTCTTTCTCAGAAGTTTTTTAAGGACTTTATATAAGACCTCATAGGTAACTATGTCCATCCAGAGGGAGATATAAATAACAATTAAAAATTTTTCGTAACAATGAAATATAGGAAAACTATTATCTTTTGGGATTAAAAACGAGAGAAAAGATACTCAGAAGGATGGATAAGAAGAAGGTAATATACGACGAGAGAAGGTGGAGACTGCTAAAGGAACTTAGGGATAGGGGAAGGGAAATTATGAGGCAAATACCTGAGAAAAGTTATGTTTATGGCTCAGTGGCGAGGGGGGATGTTAACTCAAAAAGTGATGTTGATATCATAATTCTTGATGTAATTCCATCGTATATAATTGAGGCAAATATTGATTTTGAGATGAGATATATTATTCAGGCAACACCAAATAGTGTTATAAAGGCATGCTACAAAATTGATGAAAGAGCAGCAATAACATATCCTCTAATACCAATGAATGAGCGTGAGATTCAATTTTACGATTTTAGCGGAAAAATTGATAATGAAAAAGAAAGGGTCTGTGGCGTGAATAAAAAACTTATTTTCATAGAACCTGTGAAGGATGGGCATGTTGAGTGGAGCGTAATCGGGAGGGAAGATGAAGTTGCAAGGAAGTTGAATATAGATGTGGAAACAGTGCAGGAGAGAGTTAGAGTTTTGAGCAGAAGAGATAGAATTGGGAGAACCGGAACATATATGCGAGTTGAAGTTCCAGAAAATAGAGGAGTTGAAGAATATTTGAAAATCATAATGGATCGTGACCCGGTTGTTAGAAGGGTGGTGATGGAGAGATGATTTACGATTTGCATGTACACATAAACCCCCATGCAGATGCTGGAGAGATTTACGAGTATGATATGTATGCAAAGATGAGAAATATGGATATTGTTGGATTTGTAATTCACTATACTCCAAAAATTCCAGAAAAAACCCTGAGAAACTTCAGAGATATGATATCTACATTTTCAATCAAATCTCTTGTGGGAGTTGAACTCTATTATCCTCCAAGAAAGATACCCTCTGGATTTGACTACCATCTCTATCATTTTTCCAACATCACACTTGAGGCGGATATGCTCAGAAATGCTGAGAAGATTATAATTGCACATCCATTTGCTTACGGGATGTATGTTCCAGATGATGTACTTGATATTTTAAACGAGAAAAATATTGCTGTTGAATACAATTCTGCTCATTTTACTTCAAATTTAATTGGATTTTACAAAAAATGCAAAGAGAGAGGAATAGATATAACATTTGGAAGTGATGCCCATAGCCCACAGGAAATTGGAGAGGGGTTTGAAAAAGTAGAGAATTTAATTACTCCCTATGAAAAATTAAGGATATTCAGGTGATATTATGAATGATATTGAAGAGGTAATAGAAATTCTAAGAAAAAATGTCCCGGAGCATCCATACAAATCAAGGGAGCCTTTTCATGTTTTAATTGCAACAATAATATCGCAGAGAACAAAAGATGAAGTGACATACACTGTTGCAGATAAATTATTTAAGAAATATTCAACTCCTAAAGAATTAAAAAAAGCATCTGTGAAAGAAATTGCAGAACTAATTTACCCATCGGGCTTCTATATGCAGAAGGCAAAGAAAATAAAGGAAGTTGCCAGAATTATTGATGAGAAATATAATGGAAAAGTGCCGAATAATATTGAAGAACTGCTGAATTTGCCAGGGGTTGGGAGAAAAACAGCAAATATTGTTCTATCAAGATGTTTTGGAAAATATGCAATTGCAGTGGATACACATGTTCATCGCATAGCAAATCGCCTTGGGTGGGTTAATACAAAAAATCCAGAGGATACGGAAAAAGAACTGATGAAAATACTCCCGAAAAGATACTGGAGGGAGATAAATACATTGTTTGTTATGTTTGGTCGTACAATTTGTAAGCCAGTTAAGCCAAGATGTAGCATGTGTCCAATCAGAGATTTTTGCAGTTATTATAAAAAAAATAAAAAAAAGGAAAGGGTGGGGTCAGCGTAATTTCCGATTTACCATTTCTTTCTGTAGCTCAGGGCGTAATCCATTGCCTTACTTTTTGCGATTTTTATCATGAGTTCTATCATTTTTATCACCTCCATTATTCACAATTACTCTATTAAAACCGATTATATAAATGATTGTTCAATTATTGGAAAGAAAATGGAAAAATATTTATGATTTAATCAAAAATTTAAACATAAAGTTTAATAAATGGAAAATCATGTAAGATTATGGATGAAATTGATGTGAAAATTCTCAAGATTCTCTGGGAAGATGGAAGAATGCCTGTTTACAGAATTGCAGAGAATATAGGGATATCCAATGCAGGTGTTGATAAGAGAATAAAGAACATGATGAAGAGAGGAGAGTTAACAGGATTTACTATCCTGCTAAATTTTGAAAAGATATTGAACAGTGCAGTGCTATCAATAAGAACAAGGAGGAAGAGGGAGGAAATATGGAGGAATGCAGAAAGAATAAGTGGAATAATGCACTTCATCGGCTGTCTTGGAGGAAGGTATTATGGAGAGTTCTGGTATGCGGATGATATGGAATTTCAGGATAAGATTGAGTTATCTAAGGAATTATTGGGTGCTTACAGAATAGATATATACAGGCATAGAAAGGTAAAAAGGAATAAGATAACTAATGTGGATTGGAGAATAATAATGGGAATGAAAGAAAATGCAAGAATACCATTTTCAAAATTATCAAAAAAAATTGGTTTATCAAGTAAGACAATATCAAAAAGGTGGGAGAGATTAAAAGAAATGAAAATAGTAAAAGCATACCCTATTGTAAATAGACCAGTTTCAAGAGAGATTTTCTGGTTTTCTCTATTTGTAGAGGTAGAGGATTTGGAAGTAGAAGCAAAAATGGGAAAAATGGAAAATGTATGGAGGACATCATTATTTGAGGAGCCTTTGATGATATACGGTGTTTTTTATGCCAAGAATGTCAAGCAAATAGACGATACCATGGAAGAAATCCTCTGTCTTAAAGGTGTGAAAAAAGTTCACTATGAGATTATAGTTGAGGAGAGGTTCTATCCACAATATCTTGATTATGTCTACTATAAATTGAAAAAAAATAAAGAAGATTTGTGAGTTACTCTTCCCAGGGGGGTTGTGTTGGTGGCTGAGGTGGTTGTGGTGGTTGCTGAGGTGGTTGTGACGGAGGGGTAGATTTATGAACTACCAAGATGACCACAAGAACTATCACAACTACCAAAATAATTATGCCAATCAAGAACCATAGTAGTAAATCCACTGGGAACCCCGGCGAGGAATTACCAGATGAGCCACCACCTGATGAGCTGTAATGGCTGTATGTTGCTTCATCTAAATGTGCGGATGTTGTGGGGTTGCTTCCCTGAACATGGGCTGTGTAAACATCCACAGTGTAATCCTCACCTATGTCGTTGAAATATGATGAATCAATATGGAACTCTAATTTTCCGCTGGATATTATGTATTGTCCAGGGGATAAGGCACTGTAACTCCCACTTTCAGTGCTTATGAATATGTACGGAGTTATCATACCTGAACTGTTTACCCATGTAGCAGTCATCTCTATGTTCTCTATGGATATCTCATAGTCATTTATGTATCCATCTTGAGGATGCTCATTTATATTTCCTCTTACCTGCATCCAGAATGTTACCTTATTCCCATTTTCACTTGCACCAAAACTAATTATATCAAAATCCGCATTTGTTACATCTGCTGGGTCGCTTTTTTGGAAATTAAAGGTTGCTGCACTTGCCATGCCTGTAGTCATCAGAAATCCTGACATCACTACAATTACCGCTATTAATTTCCATTTCACACTATCACCATTTTACATCATGCTTAAAGGTATATTTATAATTTTGGATATTTTTAAAACCAGGAATCCAGGCTTCTCTGCTCTCTATATTTTTTGAACTCATACATTTTCTTTATTGCATTTTCCACTCTTTCCTGAGAGAAATCATGCTCTTCGCATAAAAATTCAATTATTTTTTCCTCATTTACATTTTTCCATTCAAGAACATAATCATCCGTTATTGGTGGATTGAGAAAAATTTCTCTAATCTCCTGAAAATTTTCAATTTCAATCTTTTTTTCTTTCATAACCTCTTCAAGTTTTCCATATTTCTTTATCAATTTCAGGGCTGTTTTGGGACCAATTCCCTTTATTCCCCTATTAAAATCGGTTCCAACTAAAATCCCAATATCTATCAGTTGCTCCCTCGTGATTTCCAATTTTTTTAAATTTTCATTCAGATTTATCATCACCGGGCTTATATTTACATATACTCTTTTTCTTGGAAGTTTTCTCTTGCCTGTTATAGCCATATTTCTTATAAGAATGGGAGAGCCAAATAAAAGTGAATCAAAATCCTGAGAAGCAGTGGAGAATGCATCTCTTTTTTTTGCCATATAAGATGCCTGCGCCTCCCCCTCGCTTGGTGCCTGAACCCATGGAATGCCCATATAACCAAGCAATTTTTTAGACTCTTCTACCATTTCCTTTGTAAGATGACTTGCCTGCTGTGCTTTTATCCTTGCCTCTTCAATCTCCCCCTTCTCTTGAAATTCTTTCCATTCCTCCATTGCTTTATTTCTTATTTTAATTCTCTCCTTAACTGTCCTCATCTTCAAATCAGGTGGCTTCCCATCAAAAACATACACGGGTTTGATTCCCTCTGCAACATAATTGCTAGTTCGGTATAAAAGCCCGGAGAGGTGGGATGTTATTCTCCCCTGCGAGTCACGAAGTGGGGTTCCATCTGGCTGTCTTATTATACTCAGAAATTGATAGAGTGAGTTGTATGCGTCTATTGCCACGATTTTTCCCTTTAAATCCCTGAACTTTATCTCCTTTCCCTGAATTATATCCGATATATCAACACCCATCTTTCACACCAAATCATCAACGAATTCATAGATAAATTTTTTTCTCTTGCAATTTCTCCCATATGCAGTATCTCCGAATAGAGGAGGTAATAGTAATGAAAAGGAAATTTGATAGGGTATATCAATTCAAAATTACCCTGAAAGGGATTAAGCCACCGATATTGAGGAAGATACAGGTTCCGGAAACCTATACATTCTGTGATCTGCATGTTGCCACACAGGATGTTATGGGATGGCAGGATTACCATCTCCATGAATTTAAAATAATAAAACCCTTAACAGGGAAGAAAGTGGCGATAGGAATTTTAGATGAAGAAGATTTTGGACCCTGGAGCAGGAAAATTCTACCCAGTTGGAAGGAAAAAATTGCTGAATATTTCTCTACGGAAAAACGGGATGCAGATTATATCTATGACTTTGGTGACCACTGGGAGCATAAAGTTGTTTTGGAAAAGATACTGCCCAGGGAGAAAAATGTAAAGTATCCCAGATGTATCGGCGGAAAGCGAGCATGCCCCCCGGAGGATTGCGGTGGAGTTTAGGGATACAAAAATTTCTTAGAGGCTCTGCGAGACCCAAAGCATCCACAGCATAAAGAACTCTTAGATTGGATCGGCGAAGAATTTGATTCGGAGTATTTTGATTGCAGTGAAGTGCATTTTGATGACCCTGCAAGAAGGAGAAGAATCGCATTTGAGTAGATGCGGTATCTCCGTATGAAGTCATGGGGGTAATCACCCCTTTCTCAAAAAGATTATGCTCTCTATACTTTTTCTTAGAAATATGCCTTATCTGATATTTTCTCATTCTGATTCCTCCGAGATGTCTGTAAAGGAATGTGCGCAGAGAAACTGTTTTCCCTATAAGGTTATACAATGAGTAAATCACAAAGGAGAATAATAAAAGAAAATAGCGAACAACAATATTCGTTGATCTCGTTTTTGCCAGACTTATCTTTGCATCTCTGAATCCTGTTTCAATGTTCCATCTCTCTCTTTATTCTCTTTATCTGCCTTGCGCATACTACATTCTTCTTTACTCCCTTTCTTGGGAAGAAAGGGATATAAAGAAAAAATCTTCAAGTGTATTTACAATATTCACACTGAAGAATTCACAGTTAAGAAGAATATACTCTGGAGGATTTGAAATCCATTCCATAATTTCCTCCAATACTTCTTTGATTTAGAACTGAACACCCAAATTTCGCCTCACACTGTTTAAAAGTGAGAGATAGACAAAATAAGTTACACTTGAAACTATCACAGCCAAAATTTAAGTAATATAAAACCATATTTTTTCCTAAGGCGACTCTCATGAGCTCTCTAAAGAGTTATAGCAGTTTCGTAGGTGACCGACACATCATTTTGCCGAGGAAAAAGAGAGAAAAACATTCCGTGATAGTTGTTGCGGTGATAGGAATTTTAGCGTTACTGTTGTTCAGTTCCATTGCGGTTTTGCTTGGAAGTGGCAATCTAAAAGAAAATATGATGAAGAAGATAAGCAATGGAGGGATTAGAGGATACACACCGCATGATGTGATTAGGATAAACAACAACACAGATTTTGCGAATCAGGCAGCATCCGAAAACTGGTCCGGAGACGGGTCTCAGGGCAACCCATATATAATCTCTGGCTATGACATAGATGCCCATGGTGCTGGTGCGGCAATTTATGTAGGAAACACCACGGTGTATTTCATCATTGAAAATTGCCAGGTGTATAACACAACTCAGGTTTCAGTCCCATATTATAGTGGTGATGGGATAATACTGTACAATGCTGCAAACGGTGTAATAAGAAACTGCATTTCGTCCGATAATGGTGTTGATGGAATCATGATTGATAGTTCTTGCAATATAAGGGTAGAGAATACCACAAGCCACCACAATGATGGTGGATCTGGACTTCGCCTTACTTATTCCAGAAATATTATCTTGTACAATGTTAGCTGCACAAATAACTTTTGGTCTGGGATAGAGTTTTATCATTCTGACTACAATACCCTACACAACTCTTCAGTTAAATACACCGTGTATAGCAATGGCATTCATTTAGATAGTTCAAAGTACAACCACTTGGAGAATAACACCATATATCACAATCCCATGTCGGGCATTTATTTGGACTCATCCAATAACAACATTATCACATACAATAATATTTCAGATAACGGCAAATACGGTATATACTCGGATTCAAGTTCTGGAAACAGAATATACGGTAACTCATTTTATTACAACCAGGGCTCAGGCAACTCCTACTCTTCCTCTCATATTCAGGCATACAGTCTGAATTCCAGCGATCTGTGGAACAACAGCAAAATTGGCAATTACTGGCACGACTGGGCGAATAATAATGATACTAACGACCAGAATAATGATGGAATTGTGGATTGGGCTTATAAAATAGATGGCTCCGCAGGTGCTAAGGACTATTATCCCCTTAAAAATCCAATTCAGCCAGTGCCAGAGTTCTCCACAGGAATATGGCTCTTCATAGTGGTGTTAATTGCTTTATTGGGAGTGGTAAGATTTCGTAAATTTTCTTAATTTTTTTATTTTATTATCATCACCAATGCTTGGGCTCGGCAGAACTTTGTGGAACAGGCGAGTATCTGGTTCGGGCTTTCAGCCCTCGCCCAAAATCCTCTGGAGAGATTCTGGTTAGAACATGATAGGCATCGCTGGAATTTTGAGACATCAGAAAAGCATCGCCAAAATCTCTTTTAGGTGGTACCCTTCCGCCCACTTCGTTCGCTCAGCCCTCCTTCAGAGGACATGCTCGTATCATAGATACTCGCTTCACCCGTTAACCCACCTATTGGTTGCAGAAGGGATGAGGTTTGAAGAAGAAAATGAGCATCTGCGATGCGAGCCAGCCTGCCTTTAGGCGGGCGTGGTGTAGGTGTCTCCTCACAGGAACTCGCTGGTGGTTCCTGAACCATGTCTTTAAATAGACGAAAAAATATCTGTACTCTACAGGATAAAAGTGAGAGAAGAAATTTGCAAAATATTAAAAGAGAGAAGAACATGGAGAATTATGGTAGTATGTCCCCTTGATTACAGGTATGGAAGGGAAGAGGTTAAGAAAATATTCTCTGAGGAAGGTAGATTGAATTATATGCTGAGGGTTGAATTATCCCTTATCAAGGCGCATGCAAATATTGGAAATGTGCCAAATGAATGTGCTGAAATTGTGGAGAGGAGTATTGAAAATGTGAGAATTGAAAGAGTCAAAGAGATTGAAAATGAGATAAAACATGATGTAATGGCAATGGTTAAAGCAATATCCGAGTTATCGGGAGATTGTGGAAAATACATACATTTGGGAGCAACGAGCAACGATATAATTGATACCGCAACGGCATTGCAATTAAAAGATTTCATTAAAATTCTTGAGGATGATTTGCAAAAAATTGAAGATGTTCTTGAAAGAATGGCAGAGAGATATAGAAACACAATTATGCTTGGAAGGACTCATGGTCAGGCGGCAGTTCCAATAACATTCGGGCTCAAGATGGCAAATTATCTTGCAGAGATTTTGAGGCATCATGAAAGGCTTGAAGAGATAAAAAAGAGAATTTTAGTTGGAAAGATGATGGGGGCAGTTGGAACCGGAGCATCATTCGGGAAAGATGCAATGAAGATTCAAAAATTTGTTATGGAAAATTTAAATTTAGGGCATGAAGAATCGCCAACACAGATAATTGCAAGGGATAGATATGTTGAATTCATCTCATATCTTGCAGGTATTGCAACATCACTTGAAAGATTTGCAACAGAAATAAGAAATTTGCAGAGAAGTGAGATTGATGAGGTTCATGAATATTTTGATACGAGTAAGCAGGTTGGCTCAAGCACCATGGCTCAGAAGAAGAATCCAATAAAGAGTGAGAATATCTGTGGACTTGCAAGAGTTTTACGAGGTTTAATTATTCCAATGCATGAAAGTACTATTCTCTGGCATGAAAGAGACTTGACAAATTCATCCGCTGAGAGGTTTATAATCCCTCATACATGCATAATTGTGGATGATATACTTAACAAGATGGCTGATGTATTCTCAAATTTAGAGGTGAATGAGGAAAGGATGATGGAGAATCTGCGGAATCATGAGGAAATAATGGCTGAAAATGTGATAATGTATCTTGTAGAGCATGGATTTGGTCGTCAGGAAGCACACGAAAAGGTGAGAAAGATTGCGATGAGGGAAGGAAAATTTAGAGAGAACCTACTCGGTGATGATGAAATAGGAGAAATGATAAAAGAAGATATTGATTATATTTTAAATCCAGAGAATTATCTTGGATGCAAGGATGAAATAATTGATGAGATAATAGAAAAAAGAGAAAACTTGGGAGTAAATTTTCAGAGGAGTAAAAATAAATAACTATTATGCCATATCCTCAGTGTATGGATGTGATAAGGAGATATTTAAAGGAGTTGGGATTAACGCAGTATGAAACTGATGCTTATTTAGTTCTTCTTGAAAAGGGTATGCTTACCGCAACGGAATGCAGTGCTGCATCCGGAGTTCCAAGACCAAGATGCTATGATGTTCTCCGCTCTCTTATGGAGAAGGGTCTTGTGAGAATGGAGCCTGGAAGACCCACAAAATATACTGCAATTCCTCCTGAAGTGGGTCTTGCAAATCTCTTTAAGAACTATAAAGAATATATTGAGAGAGACATTGAAGCAAAGAATAGAGATATACAGTTTCTATCAGAACAACTTGCACAGTTATACACAAAAGAGAGTTTTGAAAATGTTGAGGAAT
Organism: uncultured Thermoplasmata archaeon; assembly: GCA_964630095.1. Classification (GTDB taxonomy): domain Archaea; phylum Thermoplasmatota; class Thermoplasmata; order Thermoplasmatales; family Aciduliprofundaceae; genus CAZVSZ01. The sequence goes on from CAZVSZ010000006.1 coordinate 20,442, forward strand.
ATGTCTGGGTTAGCAAAGAGGAATTGAACCCTCTCAGTCACCTTGAGATATTAAGAGATGTGAAAAGCATATTTTATCTTGTAACACCATATAGCGAGTCAATAGATAGTGAGGGAGAATTTTATAGTGCATTGCTGAGTGCCCTGAGAAGAGATGTCAAAATTAAGTTGATACAACCAATAAGTGGAATTGTAAATTTTCAGGCATATGATTATTTAACAAGCAGCGGTATGGAAATAAGACATCTTCTGAATCCACGGGGATTTTTCTCAATATCCGATGATGGTGTTTTCATTAGATTGATAAAAAATAAGAGATATGTTGGTTCCGTTCGAATAAAGGATGATTTTACACGGGAAACTTTTCTTGATTATTTCAATAGAATATGGGAATATAGCATACCATACAAAGAAATGAAGAAATTGTATAAGAATATAAGAATTGAAAATTTTGAATTTCAAATAAATTTACCAAAGAAGGCGAGAGTGCATTATTTAGAATATGAGGATGATGAGGGATATGTTGAGTTTTATATACCTCTTGTAAATGCCAGGGGATATATCTCTGTATTCTGGAGGGAAGGAGTAAATAGGGATATAGAAATGCTTGTAAATGATACCTTGGAGAAAATAAGAGTTGCTTCCATACAGATGGGAGAGGTAAAGAATAAGGGAATTATGCAAATTGTGGAGGGGAGATGGAAAAATCTTGTTCTTGGAACAGGTCCAATAAAATACAGGATAATTTACAAGGCAGATAGAACATATATAATAGTGGAGGCAATTAATGCCGACGAGAACAGGGAAATAGAAAAGGAGGCAATGATTGCCCTGGATTTAATAACAGATACTTTCAAGGTCTGATTTCTTTTTCCACTTTTTCTACATCCTCTTCATTTCCTATCACTGCAAGTATATTCTCTTGATATGGCTTTATTATCACATCTTTTTTCTCACCGTATATTATGAGTTTCTTTATATTTCCACCATATTCCTTATGTGCAGTTAAGCCTGCCCCAAATGCTGCTGCGCACATTATACAGAATTTATCCTTCTCAATATTTGGCGGCAGTTCACCTTTTATGAATGTTCCATCCCTTTTTAATATTGCATATTCCATAATTTCCTCACCCCACCATGCTTATTTTAAATAGGCAATAAGGATCTCCCTTGCTCTCGCATTTCTCCTCTTCAACTTCTATTATTGTTTCATAATATTTCTCATATACCTTTCTTATTATCCCACGGAGCATGTTACAGGTAGGAGTACTTGACTCATGGGCCTCAGCGGAGCCATGAACTTTCACAAATTCTTTATCAAATTCTATTTCATCTACCCATCCCTTGTCTTTTAATACTCCTCCTATGGTTTCAAAATAATTATCCCTTGGGACATCCCTTGATATAATCTCACCTATAATTTCACCACTTCTAAAGAATAGCCCTATTGAAGCATAGGACATAATCCCACGATATACTTCTTTAATCCTTATCAGTTCTTCTTTACCAAGTTTTATCTCTTTCATAGTAATCATGAAGGTGAATTTCTTTCTCCCATATAAATTTATCTCATAGAGTCGTAACACTCGGGGCAGACAAGCATACCATTATACCTTCTAAGTCTAAGAGAATATTGGCCACATACTTCACATCTACCCACCATGTACTCCACTGGGTAATTTTTCATATCATTTTTTTTATGTACCTCTGCATATTCTTGAGCGAGGGCTATGAGATCCGGGGATATACGAACAATATCGTTCTCAGATAATATCCCCGCAATTTTACCATCTTTCACCACTGGGAGTTTTCTTATTTTTCTATGGCTCATTATCTTAGCAGCATCCGCCAAGATTTCATCATGTGGAATCATGATTACCGGGCTGCTCATAATATCTCTGAGGGTTGTTTTATCTATATCAACCCCATCTGCCAATACCTTAACTATGAAATCCCTATCTGTGACTATCCCAACAGGTTTTTGATCCTCTTCAATTATTAGAGTGCTAATCCTCTTCTCCCTAAGGAGTTTTGCACCTTCTCTAATACTTATTTTTCCCGATACTGTGACGGGATTTTTTGACATTACCTCTTCCACCTTTATGTGTCTCATAGTCCTCGCCATGTCAATATAGTAATAGTTGTTTAAAAACTTTTTCCAGAAAATTTCATACATGGCAAACTTTATATGGAGAATCAACATATTTTTTATCATGGATTTGAAAAAGATGAAAAAATATGGTATCAGTACAGTAGATGTGGCATATTTAACAGATGAGCAGAGAAATCTTCTTGAAGTGGAAATCAAAAAAAGCAAGCCAAGTAAGAGATTTCTATCTCTTTTAAAGGGTTTTTCCTCGGTGAGTAAGAGAGTGGAGGGATACACATCTTTTCTTAAGGGATTTGATGTGGACACAAATGCAATGGACTGGATTGTAAATTTATATTCAAATACACCACCATCTCACGAAGAATTCAAAATTATGGGAGAGGTAATAAACAATTATACAAAATCTCAGGTATGGATCGGCTATTTCTTTTCTCTCGTGAACTCGTTTAATCATGCCTTAAACCTGAGAAGGCTGAGCACAGCAGAGAAAATATTGAGAAAAATGCAACTTGAAGTTGAGAGAGCAAGAAAAATATTTAAGGAATTTGATACGAGTTTAAAGAATTTCAAATCTCAGATTCTGGGGATGAAAGAGGAGGAAATAGAATTAGAATATTTTGAGTGAATTTAAATTACTTCAACCGCATACCCCATCTTCTCCAATTCTTTTTTAACCTTCTCCTTCTGATCGCCCTGCAGTTCAATTTTTCCATCTTTCACAGTTCCGCCTGTTGCAACTTTTCTCTTTAACAATTTTGCAATATCCTTCAAATTCACATCCTTCTCATTAAAACCCTCTATTATTGTCACCATTTTGCCATATCTCCGCCTGTCAGTGTATATTTTAATCACTTGCTGTTCCTTGGAGATTTCCTCCCAGGTAAACAGCTCGTCCGGAAGTCCAGTTATAGATTTCTTCATTACAGTTTCACTTATTCTTATCTATTATTTATAATTTTCGTTTTCTATTTCCATTGTGGAGTTTCATTCATTGGATAAAGTATTAAATACCAATGCACAATCACGATTTATGAGGAAATTTGTGCTTATCTTTATAATTACACTCATAATTATGCCACTTGTAACCACATCCGTGGGTGGTAGGTCTGTGAGTATAAATTATAATGGAAGTAATGAAATTACTGTGAGGGGACACAACCCTATATGGCTGAATTATACCCTGAGAAACTTATTTAATAGGAGTTTGGATGTGGAAGTTTTAGTTTCATATTCACAAGATTACAAGGTGAAATATATTCCAGAGCAAGCATTCAGAATGGGGCCTCATGAAATAAAGAACATATCTGTGGTTATTCTGCCCAGACATGATTTAGAGAGGGTTGAGATTGATTTAACTGTAAAGTTCAGTATTTACGAAGTTGATCAGGTAAGCCCCATAGAGAGCAAGGAAGAGCATATCACAATATTGATTATAAATTCATCATGGGTAATAAAACCCATAATAGACTGGACTGGTAGTTCCTCAAACTGGATTATGCAAATTATCATTACAATACTATTTTGGCTATTTATTGGATTGGTTGTTGTATATGGAATAGTCCCCCTCGTATGGAAAATTGTTGAAAAAACAAAAACAAGGATAGATGACATAATATGGGGCATAATACGCTTTCCAATAATCATTCTTCTTTTCATCTATGGCTTTGTTGCTTCTGCAGAGCTTTTACCGATAAATGCATATTACCTTTCTCTTATAAATAAGGCATATAATATTTTGCTAATTCTTGTAATTACCTATCTTGTTTACAAAATATTCAATGACATCATGGTTTATGAAGGTCAGAAACTTGCAAAGAAAACAAAGAGTGAACTGGATGATGTTCTTATTCCCATTGTGGAGAAAATAGGGGATATAATCATAGTAATTAGTGGTGGTCTCTGGGTGTTATCAGCACTTGGCATTGATGTTACCCTGTTTTTGGCAGGACTGGGTGGTGCGGCATTTATAATAGGACTTGCAGCACAGGATGCACTGGCAAATTTCTTTGCAGGTATGCATATATTGCTTGATAGACCATTCTCAGTTGGAGATTACATAAAACTTGAGGGGATAAATACCGTGTATAGAATAGATAAGGTGGGAGTTCGTTCAACCCGTGCCTATGATGTTTTTAACCATGAAATGGTAATTATACCAAACAAGATGCTTGCTGGAGATAAAATAATAAATATGATGAAGCCAGATGAGATGGGAAAGGTAAAATTCAGTGTTGGGGTAGCGTATGGAAGTGATGTGGATAAGGTAAGTAGAATAATTGAGGAAACTGTAAATTCACATCCGGATATTATAAAATCCGAGGACAAAAAGCCCCTTGTAAGGCTGGTGGGATTTGGTAATTCTTCGCTTGATTTTCTGATTATAGCATGGATTCCAGATATTATGGAGCAGTGGCGTGTTGCCCATGAATTGAGAGTTGCACTGTATAAGAAATTCAATGAGGAGGGAATAGAAATACCCTTCCCACAATTAGATGTGCACATTAAAGAACATATAAGTAGGAGTTCTCAATCTGCCTTGTCGCATAAATAGACAAAGATCTGACATATTCCCACAACTGAAGTCGTGGGGTTCAGGGTATAGTCATGGCTAAATGCCATACCATTTCATCCCTATACTCACTCTGCCCAGAGGAGAAAGCAATACGCTCCAATCCTCTTTTTAAGATGTTTATTGAAGCATTCAAATCTCTATCTATCTTCAATCCACACACGGGACATTTGAATATTCTATCACTCAACTTCAAATCATGATTTATGTAGCCACAACTTATCTTTTTGTTTATTGCCCTTTTCTTATCTATTAATCCCTGCAACCTCTCCATTCTTATCTTTCTCCTCTTACTCTCCCGCTTATACACAATATAGGCAAAGAAACCATCCACTTCTTCCTTCACCCATACTTGCTTTGCCATCTCTTTTATCATCTCCCATTCTGCCTTCTTCGTTATCTTATCTTTGATTGAAACCCACCCAATCTTTGGGAGATAGAGTTTTCTCCCTTCAAACTTGAATCCCTGCGGGAATATCAGTATGCTAGAAAATTCTTTAAACTTCTACCCAACTTTCTTGCTATTTGCTGGAGTGTCTGCCTGTGTGATTTCTTTAAA
>CAZVSZ010000007.1:0-23782 GCA_964630095.1 uncultured Thermoplasmata archaeon
TCAATAGCCATCATTTATTTAAATTAAGAGAAAATAAAGGATAAGCCATACTCCTAAAGGTACAATGAAATTATCCACATCCCTGGGAGAAATTGCCTCTAAAATTGTTGCTGTAGTTGCTGCTATTAAACTGAAAATTAGATAAGTGTCGGAGAAAAATATGAATCCAAGAATCATGCTTCCTATCAATGTGGCTAAAAATACTCCAAGAGAACCCTCTATACTCTTTTCTCTACCCAACAGTTTATATCTGTGCTTTCCAAAATACTTTCCGAATAGTGGGGCAATTCCATCGCCAAATCCTACAGAAACTATGGCAACCATACCAGCAAAAGTTCTGTAAGCAAGAATGGTCATTATCATGAGCATGAGGGGGAAGAACATCACGCCTAAGAGAAGTTCCTTTGGATTGCCCGTGCGAGTCATACTCTTTACTGTTGGATCATTTTCATCCTTTGTAAGTGCAGTCAGAACGAGGAGCAGAACCCATATTGCAGGCGTGATGAGAAAAATATATTCACCCCAGGAAGTTGTATAGAAGAACCAGAATATAACAAGTCCTCCTGCCCACATATGCACTATTTTTCTGGATACATCCTTTGGAAGACCTTTATCCACGGCAAAATTCATCAGAAAAACTATGATGAATGTGTATATGAATTCGCCAATACCTATTCCTATATCAACCCAGAGCATTTTCATCCCTCTATTATTGTGCCCACACCTTCTCCATTCAACGAACTTTCTAACATACCGTCTTTTCTTAAATTTATAATTCTGACCTTTGTGCCATTGAGTTTCATTGCTTCTATAATTTTATTTTTCATTCCGCCAGAGAAATCATCATTTTCCCAGAATTTCAATTGGTCTATATTCTCCCTTGTAATTCTTTTTATAACATTTCCATTCTCATCAAGTATTCCATCCACATTTGTGCCATATATCAATTCTTCAGCATTCAATCGTATTGCAATCTCCGTGGCAATCTTATCCCCAGAAATTACCACAAGTCCAAGAGAATCATCAAGAGAACCATCACCGTGCATAACAGGAATAAATCCCTTCTGAAGAAAATCATTTACAACTTCAAGGTCAAAAAATATTATTTTTCCATTATGAGTTCTCATGATATCAGGAGCGGATATTTCAACCGCAGGATATCCATGCTCTGTAAGGGAGAGGATAACATCTTTTGTCATTTCATTAACCTTTGCACGAAGATATGCCCATTCTATAGAGTTATTTCTGAAACCAAGATGTAGTTTGTATTCTTTTGCAAGTTTGTGACCTATATAACCCACACCATGGATAATCACATATTTCTCATCTTTTTTCAATTCTCTTCCAACCCTTTCTGCTACTTCCCTAACATAATTTTCTCCTGTCTTCTTATCTGTTAGGGCAGAACCACCAATTTTTATTATTTTCATTTATAGTGATAAAGAAAACATAGGATTAAAATTTTTCTTTTTTCTTCATTGCAACCCCACCAGTAATTTTTCTCCATGGAATTGCCCATAAAATGCTGATTGTTATAAATGAAAAGAGTGAGTATACAGAGGAATATTTATATTTCAAATAATAATAATGAAAAGGTTCATAATTCTCCGAGAATATTCCAATGCAGATGAAGGATAATAAGAAACATATAAATTTATGGAAAGAATTATTAGAATGTTTTATTATGGGGATATATGAAAAATGTGATAATTTCCGGTGCCTCTAAAGGAATTGGGAGAGCAACGGCAGTTAGACTTGCAAAGGATGGATATAGAGTGGGAGTAAATTATCTCAAATCTGAAGAGAAAGCGAAGAAATTACTTCATGAAATCATAGAATTTGGTGGTGAGGCGAAAATTTACCATGCAGATATATCAAATTATGAAGAGGTTAAAAAAATGATTGAAGATTTCCATGAGAAATATGGAAAAATATATGGATTAATTGCCAATGCGGGAATATATATAAGAAGGAATATATGGAATATGAGCATTGATGATTGGAAAAGAACAATTGATGTAAATCTTGGAGGTTCTTTTTATCTTGTAAAATCATCTTTGGAGCTTCTTGATTCCCCGTCCTCAATAGTTTTCATATCATCGCAACTGGCATTTAAAGGTTCAGGTAGCAGTGTTGCATACTCTGCTTCCAAGTCTGGAATTTTAGGATTGATGCGTTCCCTTGCAGTTCAACTCGCTCCTAATATAAGGGTAAATGCGGTTGCTCCGGGGACAATTGACACTGATATGATAAAAAATTATACTGTAGAGCAGAGGAGAATGAGAGAAAGAGAAATACCCGTTGGCAGGATTGGAAAGGTAGAAGAAGTTGCAAATGTTATTTCATTTCTCCTTTCTGATGAATCAAGTTATATTACAGGAGCAACAATTGATGTTAATGGTGGTTTATACATTCATTGAGAAACTATTAATATGAATTCACAATTCCCCTTTGATGCTTCTAATATTTGATTTAGATGGAACAATAATAGATTCAAAAAAGGAAATTGAATACACTTTTGAGGTTGCATTCAGAAATCTTGGAATGAAGTTGGATAAAGAGAAATTAACGATGGCAATAGGACTCCCTCTTGAGAGTGTAGTTTATTCATTAACTGGAAGATACGATGAGAGAGTTATAAATGAAATAAAGAGAGTTTATTACGGAGTAAATAGAAGAATGATAAAGGCATTTCCCGGGATGATAGATATCATAAAAAATATAAATTGTAAAAAATCCATATTGACTTCCAAGAAGAGGGCAACAGCCATAAGGGATTTGGAATATCTTGGGATTTATAATTTTTTTGATATAATCGTTGGAGCAGATGATGTGAATAAAAACAAGCCTAATGGTGAAGGGATAAAAAAGATTATGAAGAAACTTGGATTTTTTGATTTAAATAGAATATACATGATTGGAGATACAGAAGTTGATATTCTCACTGCTAAAAATGCAGGGGTAAAAAGCATTGCTGTCGCATGGGGATTCAGAAGTGAAGAAATTCTTAAAGGATATAACCCGGATTATATAGTAAGTTCTCCTGAAGAAATAGTCAAGATTATAAAATCAGACCCATCTGTGTCCATATTTTCCCACTAAAGGAACAAATGCAACATCTCCCCATACCCATTTTTTTATCTCCTTTCCCCTTTTTTCCACAACATATAATTCTTGGAAGAATGTTCCACCCAATGGTATAAGCATCGTTCCCCCATCCTTTAACTGTTCTATCAGGGGTATGGGAATATCCGGTGCCCCACATGTTACTATTATCCTATCATAAGGTGCTCTATTTTCATATCCCACAGAGCCATCTCCAAGAAGAAGAACTATTTTATCTCTAAAAGGGCATTTTTCCAAGTTTTTCTTTGCAAAATCCCTCAACCCGGGGATTCTCTCAATGGTGTAAACTTTATTGGATAAAGAGGCAAGGAGGCAGGCATTGTATCCTGAGCCAGTGCCAATTTCAAGAACTCTGTTATCCTCCTTTACATCTAAAAGTTCAAGCATTATTGCCACCATGCTCGGAGCGCTTATTGTCTGGGAATACCCTATGGGAAGTGGTTCATCATAATACGCATTCTTCTTTAAATTATCTGGAACAAAATTTTTTCTATCCACGCTTAGAAATGCTCTCTTCACTTTTTCGCTTTTTATATATTTGTATCTAAGGAGTTCATTGACCAAATCCTCGTTATTCACAAAAAGATTATGAAGTTTTGTATTTAAATACTTTTCCATTTTAATTTGTAAATAAAGATCTCATGGAAGGACAATTTCATTTTGTCAATAAGTTCAAAATCATATTTCATTTCTTCTATTCTTTCCAATCTGTTGAATGATGAGAGAATAATGTAGATTTCACCTTTCCCATTCAAGAATTTATTTGCCTCTTCAAGAAAATGAATAATTATCTTGTCCCCATATTCTCCCCCTCCTGCCCATTGCAAATCCAAAATATTTTGAGCATCCCCTGGCAGATATGGGGGGTTGAATATAATTGTGTCAAATTTTCCTTTTATATTTTCAAATAGGTCTGATTTAATTACATCAACTTTCAAATTCTCTTTTTTTGCCCTCTCCCTCAATTTTTTAACTGCAATTTCATCTATATCCACTGCTGTTACTCTGCTCCCCCTCCTTGCGCATTCTATTGCTATTATTCCACTTCCAGTGCCCATATCAAGAACATTTTTCCCGCATTTTATATTCCTGAGCATCAGAACTGTATCCTCTGAGATTGGATACTCCCTCATCAAAAAGGTTATATGGAAGAAATACATTATATTTATGGCGATGAACATGCCTGAGGAAGAGGTGATGAAGGAACTTGATGAACTTTCGGAAATTGTTGAAGAAAGAAAAGAGGGAGAAATAGGCAGGGAACTTGAAGAAATAGAGGAAATTACTAAAGGAACTGAAGAAAAGAAGGAGGAGATACCTGAGAAAAAAGAGGAAAAAGTAGAAGGGAAGGAGAAGAAGAAAAAAGTTAAGGGTAAAAAAGAGAAAAAGCCCCATGAAGCAATAAAAACTGGAAGTGGATTTAAGTATGCATCCGTATCTCTTATAGTATTTGGTTCCGTAATATATGTCCTCGCCTTCTATCTCAGATGGAACGGATGGAGATTGATTGCTTATCCTCCCTCGGCAGTGGTGGCATTAATTGGAACTTTACTGATTCTTGGTGGGGGAGAAATATATTATCATGGAATAAAGAGGTGATTGTATGTTCATAAAATGGCATGGGCATGCATGCTTTGAGATAAGAGATGGGATTAGAATTATTATAGACCCACATGATGGCAGGTCAATAGGTATAAAGCCGCCAAGGGCAACTGCTGATCTTGTCCTTGTTACCCATGACCATTTTGACCACAATGCGGTGCATGTGATAAATGGAAATTTTCAGGTAGTATCTTCTGGAGGGGAATATAATTTTGAAAATGCAAAAATAAAAGGAATAGGGGCATATCATGATGAAGTTATGGGTGCCAAAAGAGGAAGAATTACAATGTACAAGATTCTATTAGAGGGAATATCACTCCTCCACATGGGTGATATTGGGCATATTCTAACAAAAGATCAGGTAAGAGAAATTGGGAATGTGGATATAATATTCATTCCTGTGGGCGGGATATACACTGTGGATGCAAAAAAAGCATATGAAAATACCAAGATTCTCAATCCAAAAATTGTTATACCTATGCACTATAAAGTTCCCGGGTTAACCCTGGGAATTGGAAGTGTTAATGGATTTCTTTCTTTCTTTCCGAAAGAAAAAATAATGTATGTTGGGAATTCTATAGAATTTGGAAGGAGAGATTTGCCGTCACAGACCAGTGTGTGGGTATTCACTATATAATATCCAGTCCATTTTCAATTCTATCTATTTCAACTGTGCTTGTCTTCTCTCCCACCACTGCACCATGGGAATTGGCTACTATACTTCCTCCCAAATACAGACTCCCATAATTTGCAGTTGTTATATAAACTGGAACCCCAAACAAATCTTTCAAGTATTCAATCTCCTCCTCACCAGTTTCCGGATGCACAAGCATACCCTTGTTAGTTACAACTGCCGCAGACCCAACAGTTTTTATTCCACCTATCGTTCCCTTCACAACCTCTACATCCAGTGCATCCTCAATCAATTTAATTGTTGAAGAATCAAAGTTAACATGGATCATCGCAGCTTTATCATTTACAAGAATATCGTTTCCCACAGCGTTTATTTTGTCTTCAATAAACAGAACATTCATTTTATCAAAGAGAAACTCAACATCTTTATCATCTGCAAAATTGGTAACAACTGCTCCTTTTGAATTCATTACAAGAAGTGTCCCAATAAGGGGAGAACCATCAATTGTGGTTTTAAATACCTCCACATTAAGAGTCTCTTTTATTATCTTTTCTGCAGTTTTAGGCATACTTAGAGGGCATACGCATAAATCACTATTTGAAGATACATACACCCCAATAAACGGACTTCCAAAGATTGATATTTTTCTTATCATTATTCTGGCATGAGAACTTCCACCGTTTCTTCTTCTTCAAACTTCACTGCTTTAACAGTAATCTTTGATGGGGGCTTTTGTATTCCCCTTTTCCAGACTTCTTCATTTATTTTGTTATCAATCCACACATTCTCCTCTGGAACCTTCATGTGCCTTGCTACAAATTTTCTTATTAATTTGATTGCGTAATTTGCCCTTCTTTTTCTTGATATCCCTTTCACATCTCTAAGGGGTATGTTATAAATTCTCTCATTTTCAGCCATCTGTTTCACCTCAAACCTTCAATTTATTCCTTCTCCAGTTCCTTCTGTGAGGGTGCTCTGTAAATTTTCTGTCTGTTCTCATCATAACCCACGCAGGAACTCTACGATTTTGATTCACTTTCCTTATCAACCTCAACTTCCTTGAAACATGCTTGTTTCTTGCCATATTTATCGCCTCACAATTCTTATTTCTCTTCTTTTAGATGTTAATCTTCTCAATATATCTTTTAATTCCTCATCACTAATTTGCCTGTTTATTCTTCCACTTTGAGCAAGCATAATAAGTTGATTTGTAACCGCTTCTGCAACATCCGGTCTTGCCAGTTTCAATCTTGCAAGCCTTTCTCTTGCCTCTGGCTCAAGAATCTGCCTCAAGAGATTCTGCTTTATTATCTCCTGCTTCTGCTCTTCTTCCACTTTTCTCTGTATATTTTCTTCCTGTTGCATTCTCATTATTTCCCTAAGTTTTCTACGCTTTATTTCCTCAATTTCCTCCTCCTCACTCATAATTCATCACTTCGTATATTTCTTCATATCCTTATTCTCCTTTACAAGATCTTTCATAATATCCCTTGCAATATTATCTAAAAAAGATCTTCCCTGTGGAGTGATTGTCCTTCCGTTTTTATCTTTTTTAACATATCCTAAAGATTCAAGTTGCTGAAAGCATTTTCTAACTATTGAACGACTTCCCTTTCTTGCCTTATATCTCTTAGAGCCTCTATCTTCCCTGCCTCCATATTCCGAGGATAAACGGGATGTTCCTATTGGACCCTTTATATAGATTTTTCTTAATACTGAAGCAAGCCTTATATACCACCAGTCTTGCTGTTCGGGTCCCTTCTCCTTATGGACACCCGTTTTCACCCAGTTGCTCCACTCAGGAATATCTATTTTTTTCTCTTCTTTTAATTTCTTCGCAACTTCTTTGATTAGTTTTTCTGGGGGGATATCATATACCGTGACCATATATATCGCCAAACGCCCTATACATTACCTATATAAGAGTATTTCGTTTTGGTTGCTTCTCACCTTCAATTATGAATTTCAGCATTTTCTCCCCGGAAAACCAGAATTTTGCCCTGAAATGAATATTATTTATTACAAGGGGAAGCCAGTATTTGTCATCTTCCCACATATCTTCATAGGGTATCTCATTGAGCGGAAACCATTTAGGATATGACTCCTCACTTTCTTTGGGATTGCCTATAAGTTCAGCGCGAAAGATGTGAACCAGCCAATCTTCACCGTTTACATCATAGAAAGTAATCTCTCCAATTTTTTTAACATTTTTTATCCCTGCACTCATTTCTTCACGAGACTCTCGAACTGCACATTCCTCTGGTGTTTCTCCTTTTTCAATTTTTCCGCCGAGACCATTCCACTTTCCTGCACCATGCCCTCTTTTTTTATAATGAAGAAGAATTTTGCTATCTTTGATTATGTGAACTATAACCGCATTAATCATAAAACAACATGATTTTCAAATAGAAATTACTTTTTATGGAATGAGTATATCAGAAGGTAAATATTAAATACTTGGGAATAATTGGGTACATAGATGAGTATGAAACTAAAGAGAAAGATAGTGCTGTTAGGGGACTCTGGAGTTGGGAAAACTTCCCTTGTGAGGAGATTTGTGTACAATATATTCAGTGAAGATTATATCCAAACTATCGGCACAAAAGTGAGTAAGAAAAAAATGAATGTGGTTTTTGAAGATAGAGAATATGAAGTAACCTTGGTTATATGGGATGTACTCGGACAGCAGGGATATACAAATGTTCAGAATGCAGCATTTAGGGGGAGTGATGGCGCATTATTTGTATGTGATTTAACTGTAAAATCTACACTTCACGCCATATTGCATTACTGGTTGCCAACTCTTGAAACTGTTGCAGAAGTGCCCGGAGTTTTACTTGCAAACAAAATGGATTTGAATAATTGGGAGATTACTCAAAAAGAACTTGAGGAATTTAGCAAAGTAGTTGGATTACCTTTCCTTCTTACCAGTGCAAAAACAGGCGAGAATGTTGAAAATGCCTTTAAAAAATTATCAGAGTTTATGCTCATGTTCAAACCTGTGAGAGTAAAAAAAGAGAAAGAGAAAAAGGAAATAAAAGTTCCAAAAGATGTTCTTGATTATATTATTCGCGATTTCTGTCAGCAATACGGAAACTGGAATGATGGAATGGCAATTTTAGAAGCAAATATAAGGGTGTTAGATATGAATATGAAAGACCCAGAGATGACCCAACTGCGACTTTTAATTGAAAGACTTTACAGGATAGAGGTATACCATTTAGGTACAGAGAGAGCACAGAAAAATAAAATTAAAAGGATTGGAATTCTTGATTTGATAAAACCTAAATCATCTTAAGTTCTTTTTTGCATTTTTCTTCCCATATTCGTATTTTAAAGGATGAATAAATATCAAGTGCTTTTTTAAGAAATTCTCTTTCTTTTTCTAAATCATTCATTTTCTTCCATAAAAGCGCATACTCATAGTATGCTCTTGCAAGTTCAATTTTATTATCACTTCTTGTAAAATGATTTATAGCCTTTGTAAACTCAATCAGGGCTTTTCTAAATTCTTTCTTCTCTCTGTGAATCATGCCAAAAACAATTCTGGAATTCATCTCCTCATTTTTTAATCTTAATTTCTGTGCAATTTTCATTGCCTCAGAGACATCGTTTATGGCAGCATCATAATCTTTCATTGAGAGTTTTATCTCTCCCATAGTCAATAAAGATTCAATATATCCCTTCTTATCGCCTATTTTTTTAATAATTTCCCCTGCTGTTTTTATTATCTTATATGCATATCCTATTTTTCCTTTCCAGAAATAGAGATGAGCAATGTTTAAAAGAGCATAAGAAGTGATATATTTATCATCAATCTCTTTGCATATCTCTAAAGATTTTGTATAATGCTCCATTGCCTTATCAAATTCACCTCTGAGATAATACACATTTCCCATATTATTTAGCACCATACTCCGAGTGTTTTTCTGTGGAATTTCTTCACTTATTTTCAAACTATCCATATAGAACTGGATTGCCTCTTCTAAATTTCCTTTCCTGAAATGAACATTACCAATATTATTGAGGACAAGCGATATTCCTGATTTGAGTTCTATATTCTCCATCACTCTCAAACTTGAATAATAAATTTTTAGTGCCCTATTTAGGTTTCCAAGAATTAAGTATAAATCCCCAATATCATTTAGTATCATAGATACTTCCTTTATATCTCCAATCTCCTTCATAATCTGAAGCGCCTTTATATAGTATTTTTTTGATTTTTCATAATTTCCAAGGAAAATTTCAACATTTCCCACCCATTTAAAAATATCTGCAATATCTTTTTTATTATTCCTGACTGCAAATATTTTCAGTGCTTTTTTAAAAAGTTCAAATGCATTTTCATATTCTCCTCTTAGAAAGTAAATATTTCCAATATCTCTATATATTCTTCCCTCCTCCAATGGAAATCTATTCACTACAATTTTTTTTGCATTGTCAAGCAGTTTAAGTGCCCCATTATAATCTCCTTTTTTTATACTGATTTCTGCAAGTTTTCTTTTTAAATGTGCATTTTTTATTTTGTCATCCACAAAATCCATTGCTTCCCTATAATTTTTCTCTGCAACATTGTATTCTCCTTTATCAGCCATAATATCTCCAATATTCTCTAAAATTTCCACTTTGAACCTTGGCTCATCTGTGATTTCCAGAGCACGAGTATAAAAGTTCATTGCCTCATTATTAGCGTAATTTCTTTTTGCTTGATTTCCAATTTCTATAAGAAATTTAACGGCTTTTTTATCTTTTGCTTCATAATAATGGTAGGCAAGGAGATTCACCACGCCAGCCAAATTATCCCTGTTCAGTTCATATATTGCATCCCCAATTATCTTGTGATATTTTCTGCGCAATTCATCTAAAATCTCATTGTACAAAACCTCCCTTATTATTGAATGTTCAAATCTGTATTTTCCATTTTTCACATATATCAATTTATGTTTTCTATATATCCTGTTTAATTTTTTCAGTATTTTTAGTTCCTCCATTCCTGTCGTGTGTGCAAGAAGCAAGGTATCAAATTCCTCTCCTATAACAGATGCCACATCCAATATTTCTCTTTCCTCGTCTGTTAATCTCTCAAGTCTTCTTTTTATTATCTCATAAGCCTTCTTTGGAATTGCTATCTTATCTGCTTTAACCCTCAATTTCCACTTCTTTCCCTCTATATAGATTATTTTCTCTGAAATAAGGAGTTTTATTATTTCTATTACAAAAAGTGGATTGCCCCCGCTTTCCTTGTAGATTTTACTTGCAAGGGAATTATCAAAATCTCCTAAAATTCTACCTATCAATACAGTAGTATCCTCTCTATTTAATCTTTGGAGACCCATTATTTTCAGCAGCCCCCCTCCCGCTAAATTGTTAAGAGTTATTTCCAAGGGATGCAGTTTTCCGCCTGCGGGTATAATGTCTTCTGGACGATATGTCCCTATAATCATTATTCTATTCTTTCTAATA
Source organism: uncultured Thermoplasmata archaeon (assembly GCA_964630095.1). Taxonomy (GTDB): domain Archaea; phylum Thermoplasmatota; class Thermoplasmata; order Thermoplasmatales; family Aciduliprofundaceae; genus CAZVSZ01. The sequence continues at coordinate 10,826 of CAZVSZ010000007.1, forward strand.
TTTTGTGAGAGATAATAAAGAAAATTCAAAGAAGATTGATCTGCCCATTGAAGGTCATCTATAAAAATAATTAGAGGAGTTGATTGCGAAATTCTCTGCAGTCCTGTCACTATATTATCAAAGATGCTTTCTTGAAATCGAACTATTTTTTTATCACTTTCAATATATTTCGCATCATATTTTCCAGATTTGATAAACCATTCTATCTCTGGCTTTGCTTCTTCTGCAATATCCATTTCTCCACTCCAATCCTTAAATTTTTCTCCCAATTTTTTAAGAACTCTTTTCATGTCTTCTATGAGAAATTCATTTGGCTCACCTTTTATAACAACCGCAAGAGAAATTGTGCTTAAAGACTGGATAAGAATTGTATAATCCCCATAACTAAGCGAGTTTAAATTACCTTCTTCTCTCTCCATTATTTTCATGGAATCCTTTACAAAAGCTTCTATTGCCTTGAGCATGCCCACAAAAATATCAGGGTCCAAGCCAGTTTCTTTTCTTTCAGCCTTGGATATAACAAGTGCAGAATCACTTATGAGATATGCAGAAAGTACAATTGGTTGAGTTTTTTCAGAGAGAAGATATTCCAAATCTGCTTTTTTAAGGGCACTTTTAAATGGAAAAAGAGGCTCCAAATGTTCAGGGATGCATTTTCCTCTTATTATTCTGAAGCCAATATCCATTGCATGGGAAATTAGCTCCTCAACAATTCTTGTTTTACCAATTCCTGCTTCTCCTGATATAAATATGGTTTTACCTCTACCGTTAAGTACTTCGTCTAATTCATTCTTAAGTTTTTTAAGTTCATCTTTTCTGTCTACTAACTTTAAATTTTTGAAATTTACATCCGCCACAGTAAAAGATATGATGATATAAGATAAAATAATTTCTAATATCCCCTATTTTATCTTTTCAGAATTCTAACCATCCTATTGAGTTAAGTAGCATAAGGTTTAAATACCATGATCTATTAAGTTCTTATGGGTGGTGTAATGAATGAAAAAAGGAAACTGATGATTGTGCTGTTTATAGCACTGATAATGATAACATCGGTTTTTACAGTGATACAAAATATGCCCCTTAAACCATCTACCCAGCAAAAGGTTGTTTATAAATACCATACTATGACAGAGAAGGATGTTAAAAGTTTGAAGGAGAAGGTTGGGGTGAGAAACCCAAAAAAGAACTACAATATTCTGATAGATGGTCATGGCACTGGACTTGCCCCACCAACTGAAAAAGAATATGAAAGTTGGATTGGGCATATAAAATATGTGGATTCTGTAGAAGGATACAAATCAAAGGGAAGTGTGGATCATTCAACAGAACCATATTTCCCACCTGTGGGAGACCAGGGTCAGCAGGGTTCCTGTGCTTCTTGGTCATCCGCCTATTATAACAATGGGTATCATCAGGCATATATACATAATTGGACAGATGCACATAGTGGAAATAATTACCATCTCATGAGTCCGGCATGGGTATATCCAAAGATTAATAATGGCTCCGATGGAGGCTCTGACTTAACAGGACCATACAAGGTTATGAAGAACGATGGATGTGCATCCTTAGGCACAATGCCATACAGTGACCAAGATTATACCTCTTGGGGAAACGAAAGTGCATGGAGAGAGGCACCAATTGGAAGACTTCAGGATATAGAGGTTACAGGTGTGACAAATGTTGATGTAATAAAATCATGGCTTGACGAAGGAGGTACATTGGTAGGCTTTGCTCTCAATGCAAATGCATATGATGATGCGTTCAGTGATGGAAATTATATAATGTCATGGAGCGAGTACAAATCTTATCAGGGACATCCCAACCATGCAAATACTATAGTTGGATATGATGATAATGTGAGTGATGATGGTGATGTTGGCGCATTCAGAGTAGTGAATTCATGGGGTTCTTCATGGGGAGATGGTGGATTTTACTGGATGACATACAACTGCTTTCAGCATCTTGCTTGGAATCAGGCAATAAGGATTACTGGAAATACACCCAACAATCCCCACCTTCTTGCTGTATGGCAGTTCAGTTCTCCGGGTGCAAGGGATGCATCAGTTAGAATCGGAATAGGAGATCCGAACAATCCAATAAATTACCGTGATGGCTATTTCTATGGTGGCTCATCTGATTTCCCAACATTCATGGCTCTTGATATGAGCGATTTTGAAAATGATTTCAATAATGGAAACCATGATTTCTTCCTCTGCATCGGGGAACAGAATGCAGGAAGTTCTTCAAGCACGATATCATCCTATAAGATTGAATACTACGAGAATGGATATGACCCGGGAAATCCAACGCAGGTATCTGATGAATCTCCAGATGTCCCTGCAACATCACCTTGTTGCGTTACCAATACCCTGAACTTGGGACCATTATCAATTGGTATTACGAATCCAAGAGCAGGTCAAATATACCGTGGTGGTGCAACAGTAAACATAACATGGACAATTCATTCAGATAACTATGCTTCAAATCAGATAACTGTGAAATTGTATTATTCTTACAGTGGCAGTGGAGGGTGGCAACTCATAGATACTGTATCAGGAGATCAAACACCTTATCAATGGACATTGCCCACCGTAGATGTGAACGATTTTGATATCAAGGCAAATGCAACTGACCCTGATTCAAATACTAATGAGCATGATACAGGTTATTTCAGTGTGGATTCCACTCCCCCACAGGTTACAGATACCTACCCTGCTGATGGAGCAGAGTATGTATCAACTAATTTGCCTGCCATATGGATCAATTTCAGCGAACCTGTGAATATAACTTCCTTGCAGAATGCCCTTACAATAACCCCACAGGTGGATTACACGATTTCAGATCAGGGTTCTGGACATGTAAAGCTTATCTTGGGTAAGCAGACAGGCAATCCGCAGGAAGGATCAACGCCGGCAAGCACATACGATGGTTATATAGATGCCCAGACATTCAAGATGCCCGAGGCAGGAAATGTAAGTTCTGTAGACATATACATGCTAAAAGAGGGGACGCCTCCAGAAAATTGCAGATTACAAATAGTTGAGATGGGATCAAGTGGACATCCAAACGGAAATCTTCTTGGCGAGACATCTGTATCACAGGATATGGTGGGAACATCATTCTCTTGGATAACATTCACATTCTCAACACCCGTGCATCTTAACGCGAATGTGCAGTATGCTCTTGTTCTCAACATGTCAGGAGCTGGAGACGAGAATAACAGATATAGATGGGGAGTAGGCGATAATGTTTACTCCGATGGAGAATTCTGGCAATATCAAGGAAGTAGTGGATGGATTAACTTCTCATCACGGTACGATGGTTCATTCATAATTCATTATGGTGAAGGACTGCAAAATGATACATGCTATACAGTTACTGTTGGAAGCGGTGTTACCGATATAGCGGGAAATCCAATGGAAAGTGATTATAAATTCACATTTTGCACCGGGCAGTATGTGCCAGAGTTCAGTGCACTTTTGCCAATATTGATAATTGCAATGGTTGGAATATCGTTCTACTTCCGCAGAAAATAATCTTTTTTCTATTTTTTAATCACATTACTATGTATCCAAGATACGATAAAAATTTTAATAAATGATGATATACGGAAGTGTGAGTTAAGCCACCGTAGCTCAGCCGGTGGAGTGCCACCTTGGTAAGGTGGAGGTCCCGGGTTCGATCCCCGGCGGTGGCTTTCATGTTTAAATCAAGAAAGGAGAAAGAAGCAATTGAGAATTACAAAAAGCATGCGTCAATAGCACTGGAATGCATGGATTTATTTATAAAGCAAGTAGAATCTCTACTAAATTCAAACTGGGATGAAATGGAAAAGATTGAAAGAATAATATATGAAAAGGAGAAGGAAGGAGATGAGATAAGAAGAAAAAACGAATATTTGTTTTCAGAAGGCCTTTTATTTCCAGCAGATAGGGCAATATTCATCAATCTCTCGGAGGAACTAGATAAGGTAATAGATAAGATTCAGCAGGTGAGCAGAATAATAACATTGAGAAAGCCTTCTCAGGATGCCATAAATTTTTTAAAAGAAAGTTGTTTGATGGAATATCTAAATGTGACAAAAAAGAGTGTTAAAACCCTTTACGATTCTGCTATGGATTTACTTGTAAATATCCATAAGGCTGTTGAGAAGGCACATAAGGTTGAGATATATGAGAGTAAGGCAGACGAACTGAAATTGGAAATTCTAAAAAAATTGTACTCACAGGAGAGAAAAATTGATGACATTCTATCAATCCTGCAACTTGAAAAATTAATACTGTGGATAGATGCAATAAGTGATAAGGCAGAAGATGCTTCTGATGTGATAATTCTAATCACAGCAAAGATGCCACCTTGACAATTATAACTGTGATAAGAAATGATAGAATGGGCGCCATTGTCCATGATATTGCAAGATTTCCTACAGTTCTTTTATTTAATTCTCTATATCCTTTAATTAACCCCGTTCCAATTACTCCTCCAATAACAGCCTGAGTTATGGATACTGGAAAATGTAATTGTGTGAATATTTCAACGATTAATGCTCCCGCAACTTGGGCAGAAAAAGCCCTTGGCGGGTCAAGGAGAGTTATCTTTTTTCCCACAGTAATAACTGTTCTTTTCCCCATAAGGAATGTTCCAAAAAATGATGCAATTCCCGCCACTAATATTGAAATAGTAGACAAATTTAGAGACGCTACAAGTCCGATTGTGTTTGCTCCAAGAGTATAAGCAATAAATGCGCTTCCTGCATATAGTGATACCAAATAGAATTTACTGAGAGAGAAAATTCTCATTTTTCTACTCAAAATAGAAATTATTTTATAAATAAGGTATGAAAAGCCAACTCCTACAACAAGAGTTAGAATCCATGAAAATATGATAAGAGTAATGAATTCAATACTAATCACCATGGCATAGGCAAATGCAACACCAATAATGGAGCCAACTAGTATTTGAGATGCAGATAATGGCATGGAAAGATAAGTAAATAGAAAAAGAAGGATAGCTGAAGTAATTAAAACCATCAGGGACATTTCTAAGGTTAGTGGATTTACTACTATTCCCCCACCTATTGCCCCTGCCATCTTCCAACCTTCCAAAAAAGTTCCAAGCATAACAAATGCTCCTGAATAAATTGCTGCCTTGTAATAAGATATTATCCCAGAACCATACAAAGTCCCAACACTATCTGCAGAGTTATTTGCAGCGATTATGAAACTCACGATTGATGCCAGAATCAGGTAAATTAGGGTAAGCACTTCCAAGAGAAAGGGGATTTTTATATATCAATTTTATGATGGAGATGGAAATTATTTATTCTGGTAATTCATGGGGTATGACATGGCATATATACATGTGTATACAGGTAATGGAAAAGGTAAGACAACTGCTGCTTTCGGTCTTGCAATGCGTGCAAGGGGAAGAGGAAAAAAAGTTTGCATAATACAGTTTATGAAGCCTGATAAAGGTTATGGTGAGCAAGTATCTGCAAGAAAATTAGGGATTGAAGTATACCCATTTGGAAGAGATAAATTTATAAATAAGAAAAATCCAGCAAAGGAAGATATTGAAAGAGCAAAAAATGCTTTAAAATTTGCCCGGCAGAAATTTGGGGAAGATTACGATTTAATAGTTCTTGATGAGATAAATGTTGCACTTGATTACAATTTAATATCTCTTAATGAAGTTTTGAAATTAATTGATTCTTTACCAGAAAGAACGGAACTTGTTTTAACCGGGAGATATGCAAAAAAGGAGATAATAGAGAAAGCGGACTTGGTAACGGAAATGAAAGAGGTAAAACATTATTATACAAGGGGAGTTATTGCCCGTGAAGGAATTGAATATTAGGTGATGAAAATGAAGGAAATATTGCAATCCTTAGTGGACAAGTTCAACAGTATGGAAGATGAGAAGATAAAAAACAAAATAAAGGATATTAAAAAAAATATCACTCTAATATTTGAGGATGATGGTAGTTATCATTTTACTTTGAATAATTCCAAACTAAGTGATGTGGAGGAAGGATACCAGAAGGGAGATATAGAAATTACCACAACAACGGAAATATTCAAAAAGATTTTAAATAAGGAGATAGATGCACTTTCTGCATACATAACTAAAAAAATCAGGGTAAAGGCAAGTTTGATGGACAAAATTCTAATAAGCGAACTCCTGAAGTAATTGTGTAACTCAGAGAGAGTAACAAGATTTGGTATAACATGTCACACATATTTAAACAATGTGTATGAAGAATGGCTATAATACGGCATTTCTAATTTTCTTTTGTCATAAAAATATTTTGTTAATTTGTAATTTTAGAAAAGTTTATATATGTTATTGTCATACATATCATGTGAATTAGTGAAAGGGTGTTTATTATGAGTGGAGCAAGGATAACACTGAGGATGAGCGATGTTGAACTTGATGAAATAGACGACTTTCTAGCTAGACATCCAGAATATGACAGCAGGTCACAATTTATAAGACAGGCAGTAATGGAGTATATAAAACTTGTTGAAAGAGGATTATTAAAAAATTCTGGAATGAGAGTAGAAGTAGAAGATAGAATAATGGATGTTCTTGAGGAATATGTTGAATACAGATATTTCAGAGATGTGGGAGATATCATATCCTATGTGCTTAGAATTCTTGTTTCAAATGGAAAACTTGCGGAGATACTTAAATCCTACACCCTTGGTTTAAATTCCCTCAGATTAAGTGAAGAGGAGAAAATTAAAAGATGAAAGATTGATGAAAAATAAGAGGTATGCTGGAAGGTGATGGAGTATGAATGTGGAGGAAATAAAGGAAAGAGTACGGGAATTGATTAAAGAAGAACTGGGTATAAAGCCGAGAGTAAAAGTATTCGGATTCGGTGGTGGTGGTGGCAGAATTGTGAATTACATCAGCGAAAAAGAAATTGAAGGTGTTAAAACAATAGCGGTAAATGTTGACAGAAAAATAGAAGAGTTAAATGTGGACAAAAGAATGTTGGTTGGGAAGGATGTTCTTGGAGAGCATGGAGATACAAATGGTGAGAGAAATGTTGCAGAGTATATAATTGATGATTCCAAAGGTTGGCTAATTGAGGAGGCAAGAGATGCTGATGTTGTTGTTCTCATTTCATCGCTTGGTGGGGGAATGGGAACGGGTGGAATCATAGAAACGATGAGAATACTGAAGGAGAAAACAGATAAACCAATGGTTCCTATTGTGGTTATGCCATTCTCATTTGAGAAAGATAGAAGAGATATGGCAGAGAAAGTAGTTAGGGAACTGAGGGAAATGGAGAAAACGATTGTTATAGACAGCGATACCATGCTAAAAGCCCCGCAGGTAAAGGTTTCAAACGCGTATGAAAAGATGTACGAAGAGATATCCAATTTTATTGGAAAAATAGCAAATATAGCAAGAAAAGAGATTGAGAGAAAATTTGAGGAAATATATCTTAACAACATGGATGCCATCATTGAAGAAAAGTATAAAGAGGTAATGAAAGAGATGTCTGTAGCGGCATAATTTTTATATTTTTATATTTTTTTGTCCTTGATAATGTCCAGACCTTTCCCCGTAGGTTTTATATGGCTTATTTTTCAATTCAAAAAATGAGAGCTGAGCGAATTTGTCTCCAATTTTCATATTTATATCTTTTGTGGCAAATGTACCCATTGTTAATATCCCTTCAAATCCTGAATCCACAAGACCAAAGGATGACAATACTCCTCTTCTTGCCCACCTACTTTTGAGCCATATCTGGGCTACATATTCCTCCCCAACAACTATATATTCCAAAGAACCTATCAAAAAGTGGGTTAATTTAGGAATTTTCACTTCTCCCTTTTTTATATAATTTTTATTGGGGAGCATAATTTCTCCAATTCTCAAATCATAACCGTTTGGAGTGAGCGATTCATCATCAAAATTTTCTATTTTTATTTTTCCTTCTTCAATAGCCTTTAATATGTCTCTATCTGAGAGCATGGGGGTGGATAATCATTAAGAATAAAAACATTTAGTGATGAGATATGGAATAGGGAATTTTAAATCCATGAAGATAAATTTGAACTCATATCTCAAATATTTTATATTGATAAATCCATAAGTTAACAGAAGGGGGATTATTATTAAGAAACTCGGCTGTGCATTCCACACATAAAGTTGGGATGATAACGGGTAGAACAGCATGATAGAATCCCCTTCCACCATTGTGTCAAGCATGAAATGAGAGAGAAAGATACTCTGAATACCTATACCAATATTTCTAAATCTTTTAATATTGAAGAGATACACAAATAAAATCATCATCAATGGAAATTCCAGGAGGAAGAATACATTGTGAGTAATTGCCTTATTCACAATATGGGATGAATCAATAATAATCTCAGATATCACGGATAGAAAAACTATATTTTATTCCATCTGTTATCCTGGTCCTCAAGCGAGGGAAATGAGCGCCGAGGGGGAGATTCGAACTCCCGACCCCAATAAAGGGGACCAGCTCTCAAGGCTGGCGCCGTAGTCCACTTGGCTACCTCGGCTTAATGAGAGAATGAGAAGATTTATTTTAATCTTTTTCCATATTTTTTGTTCACAAGTTCATATATTTCCTCTGCTATTTTTCTTCCTATGCCCTTAACCTGCATAAGTTCTCCAATCTCTGCATTTATTATATTTCTCACGCATCCAAAGTGCTCAAGAAGCCTTTTTGCAAGAGTTGCAGAGATATTTGGGAGAGATTCAATAATATATTGGATTCTATCATCATCATTCATTATTTTCTTCTCTTTTCGCAAAGAAATCTCTCTTCTCTCTGAGAATTCTCTTCTGACAAGTGATGATATTAATTTTGAAGTTTCTCTTGGATTTTTTGTAAATATAACAGGAATGGAAAAATCCCCGATAATTGATGCAAGCGCACCATAGATAGCATTTTCATGAAATCCTCGGGAAAAAAGTGATTCACCTTCAATTACAAGAATTGGCTTCTCGTAATTATTTTTCAAATTTTTCAACTGCTCAAACAATCTTCCATCTTTTATGGATTCAAGAAAATCATTTACACTCTTTCTCTCAATAGCAATTCTATCCGAAATTATGTAATCCCCAATCTCCAGTTGCTGAGGTATTACCTTAAACTCTTCAGATAAAATTTTTACAACTTCACTTCTAAATTCTCTATTATCTACATATACACTCAAATTTTTCTCATTTTCAAAATCAATTAAAGTCAGTTGTCCCTTTCTATTAATCTTTTCTTTTTTACCCTCACCCCATATATCTCTTTTCTCCTTTAATCCTATCTTATCCTTAAGCAATATCTTAAGCCATTTTAACTCGTTTTTCATTCTTTTCTCCTTATGACGGGATGACCAGAGATAGGCAACATCCCTCGTTCCTTTAATCGTTAAAATTACAACCTTTCCTATATGGGTTCTTCCTGTTCTTCCCCTTCTCTGAATACTTCTTATCTCAGATGGCACAGGCTCATAAAATATCACCATATCAGTGGCAGGAATATCAAGACCTTCTTCTGCAACACTTGTTGCCACTAACACATTATATTCCCCATTCCTGAACTTTTTTATTATCTCCACCTGCTGCTTCTGCTTCAATCCTTTATCTTCGCCCTTGGTTGCCTGCCCAACAAATCTTATTGCTCTTACATTCTCCAGATCCTTTAAATTCTCTGCTACTATTATTGATGTCTCTCTGTAATGTGTAAAAACAATTATTCTTGAATCTGGCTTTTCTGCAAGTTGTTTCCTTATTATTACACGAAGTGCATTCAACTTTGGATTTTCAATCTCGCTTATTTTCCTTGCAAGTTCCCTCGCAATTCTTACACACTCAACAAATTTCTCATTTCTCACAAGATTCCGTGATGCTTTACTTCCTCCCCTTGAATTTCCTTCTTCTATAATTTTCATAAGATAATTATAACAGGATTCAAAACCTTGTGTTTCCAGATATTCAAGAGAATAATCAATTTTTATTGCCATATTCAAAAGCATTGCAGCCTGATAATACTCACTTTTTCCCTCTTTTATCTTCTCCTGAACCAATTTTTGCTCCCTCAAAATATCTTTTCTACTAACCTTCCTGAGAGTGATAAACAATCCAAATTTTTTCAATTCTTCAGTTATCCCCTCATAAAGTTCTCTCAACTTATTGTGAAGTTCCTCTATTTCTCTTGGCATGGGGAGTGATACTGCTCTTATTTCAAACCCCTTTACATATCTTTTCACATCTTCATCATCTTCGCTTCTTATCTCCACATTCTCTATTCCAAGATTATCCATTATTTCCATTATTTTTTCCTCATCACCACCAGGTGATGCTGTTATCCCCAATATTAAATGATCATTCTTCTTCCTGTATTCCTTTGCAATATAAACATAGGCATAGTTTCCAACTGCTCTATGCGCCTCATCAAATACTATGAGATTTACATTATCAAGATTTATATCTCCCGAGAGCAAATCATTTTGAATAACCTGAGGAGTTGAAATAATTATATCTGCCTTTTCCCAGATCTCCCTCCTCTTCTTCTTTGCAACTTCTCCAGTGAAAACTACAACATTTTCAATTTTTGTAATATTTTTTATTGTTTTTGCATGCTGCTCCACGAGAGGTTTGGTGGGTGCAAGAAAAATTATCTTTCCTCCTTTTTTGTAAAGAATTTCAACAATAACAAGAATTGCTATTATCGTTTTTCCAAGCCCTGTGGGGAGAACAACCATAGTATTTCCCCTAAGCGAACTTTTTGCAATGTTTACCTGATATTCCCTTTCTTCCACGACATTTTCCCTTAGAAGTGGATGCGATAGAAACACAAAAGCATAATGGGATTAGGAATTTAAATTTAACCCTGTTTTTTATGAAGAATCATTAAACATCTTTTATCTCCCTTCCCCACACATTCTACTTCCTCACCTTTCAAAGCATAGCCCTTTGCCTCTGAGAATAACCCTACAAAATACCCCAAAAAATAAGCATCTACGGGCATATCTGAATTTTCTTTCTTCTCCCTATAATATCTCCCTACTGCAAGTCCCTCAGGTGATTCTATCACTATCTCATCACCCTTATCTTCAATTATGATTTTCCCCCATCCAACTGCAGGCATCTCATTCACAGAATAATTAAAAACATCCTCACATTTCAATTCCTTATTATTTCTCTCATATTCTTTTTTTAAGTAATTATAAAAATTTTTTCCATGCTCCGTGCCAATATAACTCAGAACAGAGTAAGCACTTGCACCTATTAATTCACGCATTCCCTTGAAAAAACTGTAAAATATTGAACTTCTGGCAAGAACTGCAGGGATACTATCAAATATTAATTCACCTGTTTCTTCGTTTATCTTCATCTTATAAGCATAAGTTGCAAGCATCTTTTTTATATCTTCGCTTTTTGGCTCGTATTTCATTTTACCCACCAACACAAGCATGTTACTTTGGGTTTATTAATTTTACGCCTTATCTTACATTTTGAAAATCCAAAGATTTGAAAATTCCCAATTTCTTTAGTTTATCAGCGAAATTGTAGTGAATCTCAATTTCTCCCTCATTTCCGCTTACTTTTACATTGCCTATGTAGTAATCTTCTATTCCCACTTTCTGAGCATTCTTTATTATATCCCATTCAGAGTATCCTCCATTTAATTTAAATCTGAATTTTACCATTCCAAAAATATTCGCTTTTTCCCTGTAATCATCTTTTTCTTTTATTTTTCCATTCCCTATAATATTTATCTCTTTTATCTTCTTCCCCACAAGAGCCTCAATTCTATCAAAATATTCTTCATCTTCTCTCCTAACAAATGTTATTGCCTTTCCATATTTACCCATTCTGCCTGTTCTTCCAATCCTGTGAACATAATCCTTAGGATATAAAGGCACATCATAATTCACAACATGGGTAATTCCTTCAACATCTATTCCACGGGATGCAACATCCGTTGATACAAGTATATTTATCTTTCCACTCTTAAATCCATTCATTGTGGTTGTTCTCTTCCCCTGAGGCATATCTCCATTGAGAGAATAGGCACGGTATCCAAATCTTCTCAGCAAATCTACAACTCTATTCGTCTTTATTTTTGTATTGCAAAAAACAAGATACTTTCCAGGCTCAGAGTCTATGAGCGAGGATAATTTGGCAATTTTATTTCTCTCACCAACTGATATTCTGTACTGCCTCACTCCCTTAGCCGATATTTCATCCTTTGATAGTATCAATTTATATGGATTCTTCATATATCTCCTTGCAAGATAGATTATTGCCTCTGGCATTGTTGCAGAGAATAGCATAATTCTCTTATTTTCATTGGTTTTGTTCATTATCCATCTTATATCATCTATGAATCCCATATCAAGCATTCTATCCCCTTCATCAAGAATGAAGAATTTTATATTTTTTAAATTTAATGCTCCCCTTTTCATCAAATCTATAACCCTGCCCGGTGTACCAACAACAATATGCGATGGTAATTTCCTTATCTGATTTTCTATACTTGCACCACCATATATTGCAAGCGTCTTGATATTGTGGTATCTGCCCAATTTTCTCGCTTCATTCTCCACCTGCTGTGCAAGTTCTCTTGTTGGAACAAGAACAATTGCTTCCACTTCATTTCGCATTTCTAATTTTTCCATTACAGGCACAAGAAAACATAGTGTCTTTCCAGAGCCTGTTCTCGCCTGAACAATTATATCCCTATCTTCAAGTGAAATAGGTATTGCTCTTTCCTGCACTTCTGTTGGTTTCAGGAATCCATTTTCTTTCAGGGCTCTCTTTGTTATCTCACTTATTTTCATGTCTTCAAATTTCATGTTATCTACCTCCTTAACATAAGGACAACTGAAAAATCATTGTTTCACTTTTTCACTTGCCCCAAGTTCCAATACAGAAACTACTATTTAAAGAATTGCTACAAAA
>CAZVSZ010000008.1:0-22164 GCA_964630095.1 uncultured Thermoplasmata archaeon
ACGGAAGAATCATCAGATGCGCCCTGCAAGATTCCATGAGCTTCATCGTTGTATATCCTAAAACTGTAATTCTTCTGAATCCAGAGAACCCCATCAATCTTTGAAATTGTGTAAATCAAGCTATGCGGAACCTTGGCGATGACATAATTGTTGTACAGTCCATTCATCCAAGACTCAACAGTTCCACCCATCTCCATTATCTCTCTCGCAACCAAGAACGGAGATTTTTCCTTGAAGAGAATGATTTTTATATCTTGCATTCCATTTGATTTAAGAAGGGCGGATTCAATCCTGTATGCAGGTTGATAAATTCCAACATACTCCACGTACGGCAGATTTTTAACTTCTTCAATAGAATATTTGTCTCCCCTGACCAAGAACGTGTTATAGGGCATGTATCCCTTAAAATCAAAACCCATTTTTTCAACATTCATTCTCCAATTTTTCTTTATTGGTCCCCTAAATTTAATGAGGTAGTAATTGCTACTATCTACTTTCAGATACGACGGTATGTTCTGCTTCTCTCCAACCTTAAATGGATAATTGGCAACTTCCACATACTGCATGTAATCCGCTTTCTCAACTGGAGTATGCATTGAGAGAAGTTTATTTGCGTCACTTTCACTCATCCTCACCATTACAAATGCACTGTAATCTTCTATAATATTCGAACTTCTCGTAAGAGCTCTTACCTCACCTATGGGGGCGTGTACTATGTAAGTGTCCATATTTCCTGACTCAACATTCATTCTTTCAGGCCCGCTAAGTATAGAAAGTACACTTATAGCCACAATTAGAAGAACTATAGAAATTAGCACTTTTCTCTGTTTGGTCAAGGAATGATGTACTCTCTTATTTCTCTTCGGAAGCTCCCTTCCGGCAACAAGACTTACACTTGGGATCATCTTTGTCCACCCACATATACAAATGATATAGTACTATTTAAAACTTACAAGTTGAAGTTTTCTATGAAATAATTTCCGCACTCCACAAGAATTTTCATATGATAAAATTAAGTAATTCTTGAGTGTGTGGTCTTTGTAATGAGATAAAAATGCAGGAGATTTAATGAGCAAGAATCTTCCAAAAGAAGCCATGGAGAAAACTGCTTGCTATTTGAACATACTTCTCTCCAAGGTTTATAGTGTTGCAACATTCTACGTGCAGTTTAGATTTAAACCTCTTGGGAAATATGTGATAAAAACATGTCATGGCACTGCATGTCATGTGAACGGAGCGGTTAAATTACCGTGCCTTTGAAAATAGTGGGCTGCGTGGGGATGCGCTACCGTGAGCCTCTTGTAGATATAATAACTGAAAATGAGATTATTACTTATAGTAATATAAATCCAAAAAAGTTCCAAAGATTATAGAAGAGCAGATTGTTAAAGGGAAGTAAATTGAGGAATGGATAGTGAAAAAAGACTGGTGGGAAAAGTAAAAGATGTATTTTCTCTCTGATTTTCCCTGTTCTTCTCCTTTTGAGTTCAAGTGCGATAAAATTAAATAAACACAGAGCATTCCCCGCTGCAAAGGTGATTAGATGAGGCTTGAAGAGCATCCCGTTATAGACTTCAGCAGAAGAAGAGGGAAAAAGGTAACAATTTATTTTGAGGGACAGCCCATTGAAGCATACGAAGGAGAGCCAATAGCAGAGGCTCTACACGCAAATGGGATAAGAGTGTTGAATTACACACCGTTCAAAAACAGGCCTCGTGGTTTGTTCTGTGCGATAGGAAAATGCTCATCCTGCTTGATGAAAGTTAACGGTATTCCGAATATAAGAACATGCATAACACTGGTTGAAGATGGAATGAGAATTGAGAGGCAGCATGGACTTGAAAATTTGCCAAGAGACTATCGTGCACCTAAATGGAAAGAAGCAGAGAAGAGGGAGGGTGATATAATCGTAATTGGAGGAGGTCCTGCAGGATTGCTCGCTTCAATAAAAGCAGCTGAACAGGGAGCAAAAGTTATACTTATTGATGAGAGTCCAAAACTTGGGGGGCAATTAGTAAAGCAGACACATAAATTCTTTGGAAAGAGAGACCAGTATGCAGGAGTTCGGGGCATAAAAATTGCGGAGATATTGAGTGATGAGGCAAGAAAAAATGGGGTTGAAATGCATCTTGAAACCTCAGCGATTGGAATATTTTCAGATGGAGATAAAAAATTAATCAGTGCTGTTAAGAAAAATGAAAAATTGATGGAATTTTACGGAAAGGCAATTATTGTGGCAACAGGAGCAATGGAGAAGATGATTCCATTTGAAAATAATGATTTGCCTGGAGTTTATGGGGCAGGAGCAATCCAGACTCTTATGAATACCTATGGAATTGAGCCGGGCAAGAAAATTTTAGTGGTGGGTGCAGGTAATGTTGGAGTTATACTCGCATATCAGTTAATTCAGGCGGGTGTGAATGTTGTAGGTATAGTTGAAGCACTGCCGAGGATAGGTGCATATTTTGTTCATGCTGCAAAGATTCGCAGATTGGGAGTTCCGATTCTAACGAGGCACACAATTCTTAAAGCGGAAGGAAAGGAAAAAGTTGAAGGTGCAGTAATTGCACAGATAGACGAAAAGTGGAAGCCAATAGAGGGAACTGAGAGAAAAATAGATGTGGATGTAATTGCTCTCGGCGTTGGATTGAGACCGAGCATAGAATTGCTGCATCAGGCAGGATGCCAGATAACTTACGCAAGCGAGTTGGGTGGCTATGTTGTTCGCCATGATGAGAGAATGGAAACCACCGTTCGTGGTATTTTTGTCGCAGGAGACTCATCAGGAATTGAAGAAGCAACGACCGCCATGCTTGAAGGGAAGATTGCAGGAATGTCAGCCTCTTTACTTGTGGGTAAGGCAAAACCAAGCATCTATGAAGAGATAAAAAAAGTACAGAGAGATTTGGAAGAGTTCAGAAGTGGTCCATTTGGAGCAAGAATACTCAAAGGATTGGATAAGGTGGTGATAAAATGAGCGATGAATATCTCATAAGAGGGTATTTAACCCTTGAAGAATTGAAAAATATCGCTCCCCTGCCCTCGGAGGAGAGATTGAACAAGAAGCCAGTGGCAGTTCCAGAATGCCCGCAGAGAATTCCATGCACACCATGCAAGGAAATATGCCCTGTGAATGCGATAAAGATGGATAATCCAAACGATATTCCAGTTGTGAATTATGATAAATGTATTGGCTGTTCTCTTTGTGTTCAAATATGCCCTGGGCTTGCATTCTTCATGATTCAATATAAAGGGGAGAAAGCAAGAGTAACAATGCCCCATGAATTATTGCCCCTTCCGAAAAGGGGAGAGGAGGTAATTTTGCTGAATAGAAGAGGTGAGGAGATAGGAAAAGGTATTGTGAAACTTGTAATTCCAAAGGAGAAGAGCGTGGGTGATACTCCTGTGGTTACCGTTGAGATGGATAAAAAATTTGCATGGGAAGCAAGAGCAATAAAGGTGATTAAAAATGAATAAAAAAGAGGTAATAATTTGCAGATGCAACGATGTTACTCAAAAGGATATAGAAGATTTGATTGATTCTGGAATAACTGATATTGAGGAGATAAAGAGAATAACCCGTGTAGGAATGGGTCCTTGTCAGGGGAGAACATGTTTGCCACTTGTTGCAGGAATAATCGCAAGAAAGACTGGGAAAAGAATAGATGAGATAAAATTGCCAGCAACAAGGGTTCCGATAAGACCTGTTTCAATGAAAGTTCTGGCGGGTGATGAAGATGAAGAGTAAGGCGGATATAGTCATAATTGGTGGAGGCATAACAGGTTTGAGCATCGCCTATAATCTTGTTAAGAGGGGAGAGAATAATATAGTTATTCTTGAGAAAAATTATCTGGGTTCGGGCTCAACATTCAGATGCGGAACGGGAATAAGGCAGCAGTTTGGAGATGAATCAAACATAAAAATGATGAAGAGAAGTGTGGAAATATGGAAATCTCTCAGCGATGAACTTGGGGAGGATATTGGATTCAGGCAAACAGGCTATTTATTTCTTCTATACGAAGAAAATGAGATGAAAGAGTTCAAAGAGTATGTGAAACTCCAGAACTCATTTGGAATTCCGTCAAGGATAATAACTCCGGAGGAAGCAAGGGAGATTGTGCCTCTTCTCAACACGGATGGATTGATAGGAGCATCATGGAATCATACTGATGGCAAAGCGAATCCATTTGCAACTTTATTTGCCCTTGCAAAATATGTGAAAAAAAGAGGAGTTGAAATAAACGAATACACGGAAGTAAGGGATATAGAAGTGGAGAAAGGGGAAATAAGGGGTGTGAAAACATCCAGAGGAGATATAGAAGGGGATATTGTGGTAAATGCTGCAAATGGCTGGGCAAAGATTTTAAATGAAAAAATAGGAATTAATTTACCAATTGAGCCATACAAGCATCAGGGCGTAAAGACTGAGCCGATAAAGAATGGACAGATTGAGCCAATGATCGTCTCCTTTAAGCATGATGGAATTTACATGACTCAAGAAACTGAGCAGGGAGGAGTGATAGGTGGATACGGATTGAAATACGGTCCAACATACGATATGGAGCCAACCTATGAATTCTTAAGGGGAGTGAGTTACCGCTTCTCGCAGATTATTCCCTCATTGAAATATGTGAATGTAATAAGGATATGGGGTGGGTATTACGCAGAGACTCCGGATGGAAATGCAATAATAGGGAAAATAAATGAGATTGATGGATATTATATAGCAGCAGGGTTTAGTGGGCATGGATTCATGCTTGCCCCTGCAGTTGGAGAGGGAATGGCAGATTTAATAACAAAGGGAAAGAGTGATTTACCTCTTGATTTCTATGACCCGTACAGATTTAAGAGAGGAGAATTGAGAGGTAAAGCGGTGCAGATGGGATAAGTGCTCTGCTCATGACATCAACTATCCAGTTAATTGAAAGTCATAATAAGAATAGGTGGAGATGATGAAAATGAAAACGAATATACTTATAATAGGAGGTGGGCCAGCTGGAATAGTTACAGCATTAGCAGCAAAGCGAAATTATCCAGAGAAAAAAGTTACA
Organism: uncultured Thermoplasmata archaeon; assembly: GCA_964630095.1. GTDB lineage: Archaea > Thermoplasmatota > Thermoplasmata > Thermoplasmatales > Aciduliprofundaceae > CAZVSZ01. The sequence goes on from CAZVSZ010000008.1 coordinate 5,053, forward strand.
ATTGTAAGAAGAGAAGAAAAAGCTGTAATACCCTGTGGGATTCCCTATATTTTTGGAACATTAAAGTCCGTGGAAAAAAATTTGATTTCAGATGAGGTCCTAATAAACAAAGATATTAAAATAATTGTAGATGAGATTGAAAATGTGAATCTGGAGAAGAAGGAGGTAATAAGTAAAAATCATGGAAACATAGAATTTGAAAAACTTATTTTTGCCACAGGCTCAAGAGCTGTGAAGCCACAAATTAAGGGAATTGATAGAAAGAATGTATTTTATGTTTACAAGGATTTCACATATCTGGAAAAATTACTGAAACAAGTAAATGATAGCAAGGATATAGTTATAATAGGAGGAGGATTCATAGGTGTGGAATTCGCAGATGAACTAAGAAAGATGGGCAAGAGGGTAAGTATAATTGAAATGCTTCCACATCTCCTCTACACATCCTTTGATGATGAATTATGTAAGATGGCAGAGAATGAACTGGAGAAAAACAGGGTGCATATTTACACAAATGCCAAAGTTGTTGAAATAAAAGAAGATGGTGTGATTTTGGATTCGGGGGAGAAAATCAAGAGTGATTTAATTCTTGTTTCTACTGGTACAAGGGCAAATACAGAACTTGCAGAAAAAATAGGTTTAAAAGTAAGCAAAAATGGAATTGTAGTTGATGAATATATGAGAACCTCCCATTCAGACATCTTTGCTGTTGGTGATTGTGCTGAAAAGAGAGATTTTTTCACGAGAAAGGAAAAAACTGTAATGCTTGCATCTGTAGCCACTGCTGAAGCAAGGATCGCAGGAGCAAATCTATATAAGATAAAGGCGTTCAAGCAACTTAAAGGAACTCTTGGAATCTTTGTCACCAAGGTGGGGGACATTGCACTGGGAGCTGCAGGATTAATTGAAAGAGAGGCAAAGAGAGAAGGTTTTGAGTATGTGGTAGGTAAAAGCGAGGTTATTGATAAGCATCCAGGAACATTGCCGGAAACAAAAAAGATTTATGTAAAATTATTATTTACCAAGCAAGGAGGGTTTTTCTTGGGGGCGCAGATTGCAGGTGGTAATACTGTGGGAGAAATGATAAATTTAATGGGCTTTGCTATTGAAAGTGGATATACCGCCTCTAGATATGCTACTCTTCAGATAGGAACACATCCTCTGTTAACTCCTGCACCTACAGCACCGGCCACTTTAAAGGCGGCAGAAGATGCTTTGAGAAAAATCTATTCTTAATTTTGTTTTATAGCCTTAAAACTGTTTAAATTTGAGCGATATCAATTCATGGCGGGCAGATTCTACGAAGTAGCAGTTTAAATGGGATAAAATATTATTAAGAACAATTGCTTTCCGAGTTTATGGAACTCAGTAATATTGAAAAAAAGGTTCTTCTTGCGATAAAAGAAATTGGAAAGGAAACAGTGGATATAGATGAGATAATAAAAAGAGGATTTAAGCAGGTTGAAGTTATGAATGCACTATCATGGATGAAAGTCAAGGGGATTGTTGAACTCAGTGAGAGATTGGAAATTGAATACTGCCTGAGCAGATATGAGGAATTGCCAGAGAGGAAAATATATAATATTTTAAAGGAAAAAGGCAATATTGAAATGCGTGAAATTTTCAAAATTTTACCAAAGGAGATTGTGAATAGAGGGATAGGACATCTCAGAGACTACGGGATAAGGATAGAGAATGGAAAACTGATTTTCAAAGATGTTGAGAATGAGATAAGAAAAAGGGAGAAAATAATTGAAATTTTGAAAGAGAGGTGCTTAAAGGAGGAAGAAGTGGATAAAGAGATAATTAAAGATTTGTTAAGGAGAAAAGAACTGATAAAGAAAAAGGAAAAGATAAAGAGATATGCCTCCCTTACAAAGATTGGAAAAGAAGTGATTGGAGAGGGATTGGAGATAAAGGAGGAAATAACGCAGATAACTCCTCAATTGATTCAGAGTGGAAAATGGAGAGATTATGAATTTAGGAGATATGATGTAAAGTTATTTGCTCCCAAAATTTACGGGGGAAAGATGCATCCCATGACCAGAATAATAGAGAAAATAAGAAGAATATTTTTAATGATGGGCTTTGAAGAAATTATAGGAGATTATGTTGTAAATGCATTCTGGGATATGGATGCACTATTCATCCCTCAGGACCACCCTGCAAGAGATTTACAGGATACCTTTTACCTCAAAAAGCCAGGGGAAATCGTAATTGAGGATAAAGAATATGAGAAAAAGGTAAAGAATATGCATGAAACTGGCTCTAACATATCCCGTGGCTGGAGATACCGGTGGGATGAAAAGAAAGCGATGAAAGCAATGCTCAGAACTCACACCACAGTAAATTCAATAAAATATTTATATGAGAATAGAGAACCGCCAATAAGGGTATTTTCAATTGGAAGGGTATTTAGAAGAGAGGATATGGATTCAACACATCTTCCAGAATTCACCCAGATTGAGGGGATATACATGGATGAAGATGCAAATTTCAAACTTCTTCTTGGAATACTTAAGGAATTCTATGGAAGGATGGGTTTTGAAAAAATAAGATTTCGTCCCTCATATTTTCCATATACAGAGCCTAGTTTGGAAGTGGAAATATTCTACAATGGCCAATGGCTTGAACTTGGAGGTGCCGGAATATTTCGTCCAGAGGTGACAGATATACTGGGAATCAAATACCCTGTTCTTGCCTGGGGTCTTGGGCTGGAGAGATTGGCAATGATAACACTTGAACTAAGAGATATCAGGGATTTGTATATAAGCGATATTGAGTGGCTCAGAAATACTCCCATTCTCTGATTATATTAATCCCACACTCTCAAGGTCCCTCTTCAATATTTTTATTGCCTTAACAATTTCGTCCTTTTCCTTTGCTCCTGTGCACACAACCTTTCCAGAACCGAAGAGCAATAGAACTACCTTTGGCTCCTCAACCCTGTAAACTAATCCTGGAAACTGTTCAGGCTCATATTCAACATTTTCTACACCCAGGGACATGGCAATATCGGTTAAATTTAATTCAGAGCCCAAATCATATACAGCAACAATATTCTGGACAATTATTTTTGGCTCATTATAGACATCAATTCCCGCTTTTTTCAATTTTTCAACAAGGATATCTATTGTCTTTTTCACACTTTCAATATCCTTTGCCCCTGTGCAGTTCACTTTTCCACTTCTAAAAATCAAAACTGCGGTTTTTGGTTCAGGCAAGCGATATATCAATCCAGGAAACTGGTCTGGTTCGTATTCTGCACCCTCTAATGATAATGCTATCTTTGTCAAATCCAGTTTATCTGCAAGTGAAGTAGAAGCTACTATATTTTCAATCTGCACCTTATCCTCTTCATTCATTCACATCACCTTAAAAAGGGTTATCGCAACCTTATATAAATACTTCTCTCTCTCATCTCAGCCTCCAAATAGAAAATTTCAAATTGGTAAAGCATATTTAGAATTATGAAAGTGAAATATAAATTCTGGTTTGAAAGTGAAATGGGGTATACATTTGGGAAGGGAACTTATGAACTTCTTAAAAATATTGAAAAATATAAAAGTTTGAGAAGGAGTGCTGAGGAACTTGGTATGTCTTACAGACATGCATGGGGAATGATACAGGAGATTGAAAAAAATTTAAATCAGAAGATTGTAACGTCCATAAGGGGAGGTATAAAGGGAGGAACTACTGTTCTAACAAAAGAAGGAATTAAATTAATTGAGGAATATGAGAAATATGAAAAAATTTTCAGTTATGTGGTCAAAGAGCCGTATATTAAACCATCCATAGCAGTAGATGCAATTTTAGTGGAAAATAACAGAGTTCTGCTGGTAAAAAGAGCAAGGAAGCCTTTTAAGGGGTACTATGCTCTTCCTGGAGGATTCGTTGAATATGGTGAGAAAGTTGAAGATGCAGTAATTAGAGAAGTAAAAGAAGAAACAGGACTTGATATTGAAATTTCAAGATTGTTTGGTGTTTACTCAGACCCAAAAAGAGACCCGAGAGGGCATACGATAAGCATAGTATTTGAAGTAAGAAGAATAGGAGGGAAAATAAAAGGTGGTGATGACGCCTCCTATGCCACCATGCGCTCTTTATCCACACTCCCAGCCCTGGCATTTGACCATTCTAATATTATAAAAGATTACCTACTCTTCATTGGTAGAGTATAGATTGTAGAGCACCTTTGTTCCTCTAAGTTTGTTGTGTAGATTTTTTATAAGCGACATGTATTCATCTATATCTCTCACATCCTTCACAAGGTCGTAGTTTCCAAAAACTGGATGGAATCCAAGTTCCTTCACTTTTTTCAGTATTTCCATGGGATTTGGTCCCTCCGTACTGAAAAACAATTTTATAAATACCTTCATTTTTTCACCCCCTTTACAATACTATCAGACTTTTTAAGGGAAAATGCCTCCCTATTATCTCCTTTGCTATTTGGAGATTCTTGCCATTTCTACCTATTGCTCTTGCCTTCTCTCTTGGGTCAACCTGCACTACTATACTGAATTCATTGCCAACTCTTTCAACTTTTACATTTTTAACCTTTGCCCTATGAAATACATTCCTTGTAAACATTACAATGTCTGGAGAGTATTCAACAACCATCACATTCTTGTGTAATAGGTTCCTCAATGTCTGTATTTTCTCCCCTTTATTTTCAAGAACTCTTCTAATATTTCTTGGATAGAGAACAAAAACAATAAGGTCATCCTTTTCTATACAGTCTTTCACCTCTGCATCAGTTGTTGCCTCAAATATGGATATGTATCTGAGTGTCTGAGCATTTAGTTTTATGTTCATCATTTTTTCACCATCTTTGGCAAGGCACTATCTCCGGTATCAATTACTGATACCACTGAGACATTGAATGGCTTACCGCATAATGTCCCGAGTTCAAAACCATCTCCCTCAAAAATTATCTTTGGCACATCCACATTCTCAAATTTCTCCGGGCAATTCTCTGCAATAATCAAAACTTTTGTGCTACCTTTTTTAATTGATTTTCTCGCCTGCTTGAGTCCAAAGTATACTTTTCCTGTACTAATTATCTTCTTTAATTCCGTTCCTAATGTCTCTTTATCCATTTACACTCACCTCTTTTTCGGTTTATATATTAAAGTTACAGCACCTGTTCCGAGCGTAACCGGTTGCCCTACTATTATATTCTCTGCTACACCTTTTAATTGATCTACTTCTCCTATAACTCCTGCAGTTAATAAATGTTTGGAGGTAATTTCAAAAGCAGCCCTTGCCAGAACACTCTCCTTCTGACCAGCAACACCATGTCTTCCAATAGCCTCCACACCACCATTAAATGTCATCATATCTGCAACAAGCATGATATGGCGGGTATCTACATTTAAACCCTGTTGATGAAGGGTATTCAGAGCTTCTTCTATTATTGCATTTCGTGCCGCTTCTATACCCAAGACTTCCGAGATTTCTATTATGTTGTTTGTTCTTATTCTCCCACCATCAACCTCGCTTATCTCAAGAACTTCCTTCAAATTTGAACCTTGGGTATAAATTACCCATTCTTTATCATCTCTGCTCTTCCTGACAATTGCCCTCTTGATTCCCTTTATTCCTCTCAGAGTAAGATATTTTATATCCTGGCTTAATTTATATAACTTCTTATAGGAAGATTCTGGTAATTTGACTTTTATCTCTGAAGTTTCTACCTCCACCACGATTTTCTGTGATTTCAACTTTGAAAGATTCTCAATTATATCTTCTTTTTTCACACCTCTGTTCTTCATTTTCTTATCATCTGGCTTTATTATCACTGACATATCTGCAACATTTGTAATCACATTCGCCACATCTATTACCTCCGTGCTTTCAATCTTCTGTGCAACTTCCTTAACCTTATCATCATTGTTTCTCACATCTTCTTTGAGATATATTTCCATCATTGGGGTGGATGGTTCACGACGGGCATCTACAATTTCAATCAATCTTGGGAGCCCAAGAGTTACATTCATCTCTGCTACACCCGCATAGTGAAATGTTCTGAGTGTCATCTGTGTTCCAGGCTCACCAATACTCTGTGCTGCCACTATGCCAACTGCTTCATGTGGATCCACTAACCTTTTCTTATACACTTCCACCACTTTTTTAACAATTTTTTTCACATCCTTCTTATCAATTTTATATTTCTTTAATGTTTTAACAATCTTTTCCACAATTTCAAATGGCAATTCCACATTGAAATCTTTTTTTCCAATCTCAAATATTTCCTTCTCCTTGTCACTCATCTCTCTAAACTTACTAAGAGTAATATCCTTTCTCTCTTCTATTATTCCGTATGAAAATTTTGAAACTCTCTTTAAGAATTCTCCCTTTTCCTTTTTAAATTCAGAAAGTGGGATGGGTGCAATATCCTGAACTTCCTCTATCCTAAAAATGGTTTTTAGATTTTTTGTGGTTCTTTTTAGGATTTCTTCCGTTGGTTCATAATTTTTTATTTCCACAATTTTAACTCTATAATTTGCCTCTTTTCCTTTAATTGTTATATAACCATAACAGGGCAGTTCTAACTTCTTCTTTATTTCAAAATCAACGGCATAATAAACGGGAGAATTGAGTCTTATCCTTTCAACATTTTCAATTTTGTCTTTCCAGATAATTGATATATTACTCATTTTTCTCTCCTCCTCAAGATATACTTCTCTCCAAAAATCTCGGTCAGGATTTCATCCATGTTGATATTCTCACCCCATACACTTCTTGTGGGGTCTATTCCATCTCCTCCATAAACAAATTGAATTATGTTCCCTCCAGTATCCACAACTTTCCTGTCTCCCATGACCTTTAAATCTTCAAGAGCATTTATCAATCTTCTCTGCATATATCCACTTCTTGAAGTTCTCACTGCAGTATCAACAAGTCCTTCTCTACCCCCCATTGAATGGAAGAAGTACTCTATCGGATTCAAACCTTTCTTGTAGGATGATTCAACAAATCCCCTTGCCTTTGCTCCCAAATCTCCCTCCCTGAAATGAGGTAAGGTTCTTCCCTGATAACCCCTATGCAATCTTTGACCTCGGACTGATTGCTGTCCTATTGAACCCGCCATTTGAGATAAATTGAGCATGGATGCACGGGCACCGCTTCTTGCCATAATAACCGATGAATTCTCCAAACCCAAATACCTGCTTGCTATTTTTCCAGCTTCATCTCTTGCATGAGCCAATGTTTTCATTATCTCCATTTCAAGAGTTTCTTCAATACTTCTTCCAGGTGCAGATTGTAGTAGTCCCTGGTTATATAATTCAATTAATCTATCCACCTCATTCGTTGATTCTTTTATAACTTCGCTAATCTGCATTTTTGCATCTTCTGGTATATCCTCATCATCTATTCCCGATGTGAATCCCTTGAATGATATTACTCCTACAGCAAGTCTTGTGAGACCATCTATAAACTTTCTTGCAGTATCACTTCCCATTCTCACAACATTATTCAGCAGTTTTCCTTTGAAAGCTCCAACAGCATTTTCATCTATTGTCCCGGATATTAATTTTCCATCTCTTATCACAACATAAGCATCTATCGGGCATTTCTCATATACGCATTTTTTATTGCATACTGATGGGTCACATATTTTGCTCTTAAATTCCATATTCAATCCCTTTGGGAGTATCAAAGAGAATAAATCCTTTCCATAGTAATATTCCTTCCCATCCTCATATTTTGGCTCTGGTAATTCATCGTAATTTAGATAAGACAGAATATTTAGTGCTTCTTCCCTTGTGAACTTTGGATTTTTATGTGTAAGTAAAAACATTGCAGTTATATGGTCGTGGATTGCACCCATAACTGGACCACCAAATCTGGGAGATAAAACATGCTCCTGCACAAGCATGAGAATTTTTGCTTCAGCCCTTGCTTCCTCACTCTGCAAAACATGGAGATTCATTTCATCTCCATCAAAATCTGCGTTATAAGGAGGACATACTGCAAGATTGAATCTGAATGTTCTGTAAGGCATCACCTTTACAAGATGACCCATCATGCTCATTCTGTGCAATGATGGTTGGCGATTGAATAGAACTATATCTCCATTGGTTAAATGTCTTTCAACAATCCAGCCAACTTCAAGTTTCTGGGCTACAGTTTCAGCATTGTTTTCAGTTACTTTTATTCTTCTTCCATCCGCACGAATAATATAATTTGCCCCGGGTAGATATTTCTCTCCCATGGGTTTCGGTCCCCTTCTAACAATCTCTCTCATCCTATCAATGTTGTGATCAGTCACCGATATTGGAACTGTTAATTCCCTCGCTGCCTCAACAGGCACCCCCACTTCGTTTATGGATAGAAAGGGCTCTGGTGATATGACAGTTCTTGAGGAGAAATTAACTCTCTTCCCGGATAAATTTGAGCGAAATCTTCCTTCCTTTCCCTTCAGCCTTTGCACTAAAGTTTTTAAAGGTCTTCCACTGCGATGCCTTGCTGGGGGTATTCCAGATGTCTGATTATCAAAATAGGTTGTGATATGATACTGTAACAATTCCCATAAATCTTCAATTATCAATTGTGGTGCACCGCTATCTCTATTTTCTCTCAATCTCTGGTTTATTCTGAGTATATCCACAAGTTTGTGAGTTAAATCATCTTCACTTCTCTCCCCTGTTTCAAGGGTTATTGTTGGACGAACATTCACGGGGGGAACGGGAAGAACAGTCAGAATCATCCATTCAGGTCTCGCAGTTTCTGGATTGATACCCAGGAGTGGTAAATCTTCATCTGGAATCTTCTCTAATCTTTCCCTTATCTCCTTTGGTGTTAATTTTCTACCCTCTTCACGAAATGTTGTGGGCTTATCCAGTGTAATCTTTTTTTGCTCTGCACCGCAATGAGGACATATTGGTCTTGAACTCGCTTCTTCTATTATCTTCTTATAGATTAAAAGCAACTGCATTGAAGACGCTCCCATCTTCTTTGCTTCTTCTATTTTTTGCTTGTATATTTCAATTTCCTCATCCTTTAGTTTTATTCTTCCACATTCTCTGCAGGTCGCATCTAAATAATTTTTTATGTTTTTCACAAATTCCACATGCACAACGGGCATTGCAAGTTCAATGTGCCCAAAATGCCCGGGACATTCATCCACCTTACCCCCGCATGTTTTGCATCTCAATCCCGGCTCAATAACTCCCATATGTAAATCCATCAATCCCTTATCAATGGGAAAGCCATCATCATCATAGGTATCAGCAGTAATAACCTTAACTGCACTCATGCGACGGATTTCATCGGGCGATAATAATGAAAATTTTATGGAATTTATCCTCTTTGTCAATCCAAATGCTCTCATTTCATCTCACCTATCCTTAAACGCATTATTACTCCAAGAGAAACAAGTTCATCCCTCATTAACTTGAAGGCATAACTTGTCTCTATTGGATATATATTGGTTGTATTTCCACACACAGGACATCTCAATATCCCCATTTTTCTGTCATATATTGCTATGTGCCCGCAATCTGGGTTGCCACACACATAGAGTATTGTCCCATCAGAATTATCTAACAAGCGATCCTTTATTACCATTGCAGCGCCATGACCTATAAGTGTATCTCTTTCCATCTCTCCAAATCTTAACCCACCCAATCTTGAACGACCCTCAGTGGGCTGTCTTGTCAGTATCTGAACAGGTCCACGAGACCTTGCATGGAACTTCCCGGCAACCATGTGATGGAGTTTCTGATAATAGATTACACCAATGAATATATCTGCCTCAATTCTTCTTCCCGTTATGCCATCATACATTGTTTCCTTTCCACTATACTTAAATCCATGCCTCACCAGCGCTTCTCTCAACGATTTTTCAGGCTCACCACTGAACACACTTCCATCCACAAATCTCCCCTCTACAGAACCAACCTTTCCTCCTATCATTTCAAGAATATGTCCCACAGTCATCCTTGATGGTATGGAGTGGGGATTTATTATTAAATCTGGTATTACACCATCCTCTGTGAAAGGCATGTCTTCCTGAGGCACGATTGCACCAATAACACCTTTTTGACCATGTCTTGATGCAAATTTATCTCCTAATTCCGGAATTCTTTCATCACGAACCTTGACCTTCACGAGACGGGAATTATTCTCGCTTACAGTTAGAAGAACGGAATCAACCCATCCCACTTCCTCAGGTCTCATTGTTACACTGCTCTCCCTCCTCTTCTGCGGCCCAAGTAACTCCATCTCCTCATCCAAGAACCTTGGTGGTGAGGTCTTTCCTATCAGAACATCTCCTCCTTTAACGTACATTTCTGGCGATATTATGCCATCTTCATCAAGAAGACGGTAACTATCCTCAGTCATTGCACCCCGAACATCTGGATTTGGTATCTCAAATCTATCCTCCTGACCTCCCGGATACCTTCTCTCTTCGCTCTTGTATGTCCTGAAAAATGTGCTTCTTCCAAAACCGCGCTCTATGGATGCTTTATTCATCACTATTGCATCCTGCATATTATAGCCATGATATGAAAGAACTGCCACAACTGCATTTTGACCTGCTGGCCTTTTGAAATAATTGACAAATTCCATTGTTTTCGTTTTCACAAGCGGGACTTGTGGATAATGGAGCAAATGCTCTCTTGTATCGGGTCTTCTTCTGTAATTGGAAGCAGGCAATCCTAGGGATTGCTTCATCATTGCTGCACCCATGGTAATCCTTGGTGAAGAATTGTGATGCGGATATGGAATGCATCCAACCACAGCACCCACAATTAGCAATGGGTCAATCTCAAGATGTGTGTGCTCCTTAGTTAACTTATTTTTTGCTTCAAAATTAAGATTGCAGTGTTTGCATTTCAATATGATTTTATCCTCTCCTGGATTTACCCATTCAACATCATTTCTTCCAAGTATTTTACCACAATTCGGACATCTTTCGGGAATCTCATAGGGATACACAGCAACATACGCATTTTCCTCCTCTTCTGCATCAATCCACTCTATAATTCCCTCTCTTATTAGGTCATCAATCCCCATCTTCCCCTGCTTTAAAAGTTCTCTTGTCTTTCTGTTATATCTCACCTTTCCATTTTCCACAATAATAAGAGGTCTTCTTATTCTTCCCTTATCACAGTTCACAGTTACTTCGTTTGTTCTTTCATCGTATCTCACATTTATCTGATGGGATATTATTCCCTTCCTTCTTTTTGCCCTTATCTCATCCGTTAATTCTCTTCCATCCTGAACATATCCAACAAAATTTCCATTCAGATATACCCTTGCCAAATTTCCCTTCTCATATTCCATCTGTTTTAACCCCAGACTCTTGAGAATACGAAACACACTTTCCTCTGGAAAGCCTTCCGAGACATCTACTATCAACGCAGCATTCTTAACGAGACCGCAGTTCTGCCCCTCAGGGGTTTCATTGGGACATAATCTACCCCACTGTGTGGGGTGTAAATCCCTTGCTTCAAAATGAGGCTGTGACCTTGTTAGGGGAGAGATAACTCTTCTTAAATGACTCAATGTGCTCATATGGGAAGTCCTGTCCAATAATTGTGAAACACCTGTTCTCCCACCAACCCAGTTACCTGTGCTCATTGCATGCATAAGCTTTTGAGTTAGCACATCCTGTCTTATTGCCGCCTTTAACCTTATTCCCTTTTTTCTACTGTAAGTTCTCTCTAATTGATACTTCAAATCCTTCATAAGGGCATCAAATGCAGTCCTGAAAAGTTCTTCAAGCAAATCTCCGGACAATTTCAATCTCTTATTTGCCAGATGGTCCTTATCATCCTCTTTTCTCAATCCAAGATGAAGTTCCAGTATGCGACGAGCCATTCTTCCAAGATAGTACGCTTTCTTTATTCTATCCTTCTTCTCAGTTCCTAAATGAGGTAAAAGTGATGAATCAAGAATCTGTGATATTTTTTTCTCTCTGTACTCCTTTGCCTGACCTGCTGCAAATCTTTTCTCAAGGTAGTCTATGGCATCCTTCTGTGTTCTTATCCCATTCGGTGGATATAGTTTTTCATTTTCACAATCTTCAATATTTGCAAGAGCTATTACACTCATTCTCTCATCGCTCACTATGGCTCTGTATATATCTTCATCCCTGTCAAGCCCCAATGCCTTCATCAAAATTATGAGAGAAATTGAGCCTGCAACTGCTGGAACGGAGACCATGAGTATACCATCTGCTTTCTTCTCCATGTGAGTGAGCGCTCTATATCCGCTTTTTTGGGAAAATACCTTTGCCACCTCTATAACCGTCTTGTACTTCTCTTCTCTCTCCACAAGCACTCTATTCGGGGCTAAATCTTCAAGAGATACTAAAACTCTCTCTGTGCCTCCTATTATAAAATATCCTCCAGGATCATCTGGATCTTCGCCAACATACTCCAATTTTTTCCTGTATGTCCAATCTAATATTTCCTTATTCTTTGATATGTCATCAAGATAGTTATCTATATTGTCCTCATGAAGTGTGCATATCTTGGATTTTACCATGACCGGGAAATCGCCAATTTTCACCTTTTCTGGCTCCTTTTCAACACATCCCTCATCATTGCATATCTCCACGGTGAATTTCAGAAAAAGTGGGGCCATATAACTCATATCCCTTAATCTTGCTTCCATTGGAGTGATTTGAACTGTGGCTCCTGTAGCCTCTTTTATCTGAGGCTTCTCTATCATTATTGTGTTTTTATCTCCTTTTTCCACCTTCCCAAATTTTATTCTTACCTTATTTCCCCCTGTTTTTGTAATATCAAGAGTCATAACTCCCGGTGGATCCTCATCAGTGACTTTTGTTGTATCCACAATCTGCTGCATTATACTGTTCGCATTATCAGGTGTGGGTATGAGGTCATTATAGGACGCAATGTGATGATTTACAACGCTTTTCTTAAATAGTGCATCAACTATTGCACGCATTTTATTCACCTTTTAATCTCCAATAACCAATCTGTAAACAACTACCCTACCTGCCGTAGAACTCTTTCTTACTATTTTTATTAGACTACCAACAGGTATATGTCCATATTTTCTCTCAAGAATCCTTAGCACAGGATCGCTCTTTTTAATTTTTGGTAGATTTTCTTTTTTTACATTTAATTCCTTTAAAATTTTCTCTTCTTCCTCCTTTGGAACTAAATAATGCTCCGGAACATACTCATGCTCGAGCACATTGAATCTTACCATGTTTTCATCACCTCATTCTTTACGGGCCTGCGGGGAATCGAACCCCGGACCACCTGGTTAAAAGCCAGGTGCTCTACCAAGCTGAGCTACAGGCCCATAGGGTTGTGGGCTACATATACGGGATGTATTTAAAGTTTATCCCAGTAGACACATCTCCAGTTTTCTATAATACCCCAAAAATACACTGATTTTTAGAATCTTGCAACTATTGCAGTTATATTATCCTCACCTCCCTTTTCATTTGCAGCACTTACTATCTCGCTTACTAATTCATTAAATTTCTTGTTTCTCGTTATTATATTCTTTATTTCTGTATCATCAAGCATATCATGAACACCATCAGTGCATAAGAGCAATATATCCCCTGGCATAAATTCAACATTATAAATATCCGGATTAACATTTTCCTTTGTTCCTATTGCCATTGTTATCTTATGTCTTTCGGGATGATTCATTGCTTCTTCTTCGGTTATTTCCCCTCTATCAATCATTTCCTGAACAAGGGAATGATCCTTTGTTAATCTAAGTAAATTACCCTTCCGATAGAGATAAGCCCTGCTATCTCCAATGTTAAATATATACCCTGAGTAATTTTCATCCACTATTACACCAACAAGTGTTGTTCCCATATTTTTCTCCCTTACCATATTTTCCTCGTAGATTTTCTTATTTATGTACTCTATCAACTTCCTTATTGATATAGGACCACCATACACATAGGTGAAAGGCAATGTTGATAATCTCTCAACAACCATTTTACTCGCAATTTCTCCACTTTTATGACCGCCCATGCCATCTGCAACCCCGAGAACATGGAGAAACTTTCTTTTTCCATCAGCATACATTTCTATTTTTTCAATCAGGTATGAGTCTTCATTGTTTCTTCTTTTCTTTCCAATATCACTCATGCCAGATATTTTCATACCTCACACCCCATCATATCTTCTAAAATTTTCATACTATCCTTAGCATGATCAAAAACAATATCGGTATCTAATTTTTCCTCTTTTGATAATCTCAAATGGACTCGTCGCATACCAAGTTTTACTACACCATCAATTTCCTCTTCCGGTATTTCATTTTTTATTAGAACTCTATTAGCCACCAAATTGACCTTCCCTTCTCCTTTTTTGAATGATATTTTAATACCATGCTCCTTGAGAAATTGCAAAAATTCAAAATACTTTCTTGCTACTTTAATATCATTGGATAGAAAATCTGCATAAACAACATTTCTCAATCCTAAATCAATTTTTCCGATTTCCTCATTTTTATATGTTATTTCTGACCCGTGATATATCTTTCCCTCTCTTACTTTTTTCTTTATCCCATAGTTTATAAATAAACCGTCTCTGAAAGCCTTTATTTTCTCTTCATCTATTATAACAATTGTGTTTCTCTTAATCTTTGGATAATCTGCAACAAAACTGAATCCATGATTTTTTGTTATCTGAAGAATGTGTTCAAATCTTATTTTGTATATGCCTCTTCTTAAAATCTTCTCTTCCTGCAACCATTCCTGTATTTCCCTGTACATGTGCCCCGCATCTATGTACCTATCGCTTCTCTCAGGGCTTATGGCTTTAATTATTATCCTCCTCAACTCCTTGGGAACCTTCTGGGGAAAAGCCCTGATTTGTCCCCTTAGCACATCATCCCTCCTCTGAAATGCTACCTGCTTGGTTAGAATTTTGTAGAATGTAGTTCCGATTTCATATAAATCACTCCTCATATCGGGCTTTCCATACACTTCAGGATCCCATAGCTCTGGAGGTGCGTAGGATGGCGTACCTAAGAATGTATATACATCATCCGCAAGTTTCCTGAATATTCTTGCTGCCAATCCCCAGTCAGTTATCTGAATATCTCCATACTCGTCCACAAATATATTGCTTGGCTTAATATCAAGATGAAGATAACCTTTTGAATGCACAATTTGTAATATATTCAATACTTCAAGCATTCTGCTTGCAATTTCCCGCATATCTGCATTTTTTAGTTCCTCTTCAAGTGTTTTCCCTTCCACAAATTCCACAGCACACCAGGGCCCATCCTCATCTATCTCAATAACTTTTACAACCCCATCTATACCTAAATCACTTACCTCTTTCCAGTATTTTGATTCTTTTACAAACCTCAGTAACTTAATCATATCCTCCTGTACAGGTTTCTTAACAGCAACTCTTATCCCATCATATATTCCTTCCCATACTTCATTCATTGATGTTTTTGCAATTTTTTTTACTAACTTCATCATAAAAATCACTTGAGTTTTACAGTTATAAGATATCTGCCTATCAATATCTCATCATTATCTTTTATTTCAACATACTCACTTTCCTTCCCCTTTTTATCCCAGTTAGGTAATGTTTTGCCGTTGAGAATTGTACCCTTTTCACTCCCTAAATCCTTTAAAAACCATTTTCCATCTTCGCTTCTATGTATCTCAAGCTGTCTTTCAGAAATCTCATTTTCAGTATCTATAATCCCAAGAGGAATTGTTATTTTACCCTCCTTGGTTTTTAGGAAAACCACATTATCCCTCCTCTTGCCTATATAAACATCATCTGTTATTTCAACCTCATGAGGTCTGAAGTTTCCATCAACCCATTTTAAAACGCATGGCACTATTACTCTTTCTTTTATTGCTGGCTGGGGAGCTGGCGGTGCTGATGCTTTTAGGGTTTCTCTCTCTCTTATCTCACCCATTTCACCTATTTCATTCCTTTCAATCTCTCCAAAAACTTCTTTTACAACCTCTTCATTGACACTCTCCTTTAATACTTTTTTTCTTTCTAAAATTACATTTAAATTTATTGTATCTGCAAGAGTAATCATATCACCATCATTTAACTCTACATACTCACTCGGATATCTATTACCACCAGTTGGCTTTTTCCACCCTGGCATAGAATTTCCATTAATCTTTGTCCCATTAGTACTCCCAAGGTCTTTTATCATCCACTTTCCATCAATATTTACAATTTCTATGTGCTTTCTTGAAACTCTTTTTTTGTTGTCAAAAAGCATCATGGGTGAATATTTCCTCTTTCCTTCCTTATTTCTCATAGTTAAAACATCTCCCTTCCCCCTTCCAATTATGACATCATTCTCCACCTCCATTTCATTAATTTTGTTATTGCTATCTCTCCATGTTAACTTTAAACTATAAATCTCTTCATATTCCTTCCCTTCCGACACTACGGGTGTTACTTCCCTCTCTTCTGCGGGTAATTCTGCTACTTCCTCCCCCACTTTTAATTCAGGTTCTCTCTTAACTTCTTCTACAACTTCAACTTCTTTTGGAACTTCCACAACTTCCCTTTTTCTTCTCCTCCTCTTCTTCCTCTCCTCCTTTTGTGCAAGTCCAAACAAAATCGGTTTGGTAGGCTTGTATTCATCATTTTCAACATCAGAAAATATTGATAATGTTCTAAGCCCGTAAGTCTCAAGGAGAACTTTAAGATGCGCCGGAGTGAAAGTCTCCAGTTCCTCTTCCTTGTCCATTCTATCTGGAATTATTGTCCTTTTCCATAACATATTTTTTTCAAAATTAAATTTCCACTCTTCAAGAACATATTCATCGCCTTCCTTATGCCAGTCTTTACCCTCCGGGTGATTTACATACCAGTCCCTGTTGGGAACTGCTATTAACAATTTTCCACCACCATTTAAAAGTTCAAGGGCATTCTCATCAATGGTATTTATAAATAATGCCGCATCTGCCTCATCTTCGGCAACTCTTATCCCCCCAATATCATATTCCCCTCTAAAAATCAATTCTTCATCACCCAGATATTTTTTGACCGCTTTTTCAATATCCCCCATATTTGACACCTCTTTTTTGCCTCCATGGTATCACGATATAAAAAAATTGCTATTTAAAGTGCTCGGTTGTTTTGAAATTCCCTTTTTAGC
>CAZVSZ010000008.1:22264-23384 GCA_964630095.1 uncultured Thermoplasmata archaeon
TGTTAATTTCCCTCCTTGGTGTGATAAGATTTCGTAAATCTTAATTTTTTCTTTTTCAATTTATTTTCATTTTCTCTACCTGCAAACGATCCCAGGAAGGATATTCCTCAACCTCATAGGCATCCCATGGTATCTCATCTGCAATCTCTTCAAGAATGTACGGGGAGATTTCAATTCTTTTTCTCTCATAATTTATAGAAATCAAATCCTCTGGCACTTTAAAATTTGATAGGATAAATTGATAAATTTCATCAAGATTCTCTCCTTCAATTATTCCCAGTATTAGTGTGGAATCTTCAGTCAATTCTTCATATTTTTTCTTTATGTTTTTTGCTCTTCTCATAAGACGATTTCTCATCTGAACTCCATCTTTGAATGCCGAGGAGCAATAATGCACAACAATATCCCAATCCATACTTACTATTCTCAGTGCAAGTTCTTCGCTCCCCTTAACAGCGGAGGAAATATCATTCTTCAGTCTGTATCCCCTATCATTTAAAGCCTTATAATTTGTCTCTGAGTATTCAAGTTCATTGAGGTTCACAAATACACCTTTATCATTGGCAAATTTAACAAGTTCCACAAGTTCTTTTTCCATATCTGGAAGAACTGGAACTTCTATTCCAGTTACCAAATCATTCTCAATAGCCCAGTCAATTCTCTTCTCGTATATGCTTCCTCTCATCTTGTCCCATAGCAATGGGGGAGGATGAAATCTTATCTCATCAAGCCCAGAGAAACTCAATTTTTCAATATCTTTCTTACCTCCACTTGCTGTATAAAGATGAATATGATGCTCCTTGCCGAAATTTTCCTTGAGAAGTTCAATATAGTGTGAAGTTCTATTCACAACTTTCATAGGATCACCGCCTGTTATCCCTGTGCCCATTGCCTCAATTAATCTTGCCTCAAGAATAATATCTTCATCCCTCCTGACAGGCATCTCATCAGCGTAAATCAAATCTTTATTCATTTTCTCTTCACTGAGAGGACAGTAAAAACAGCCAGCATCACACAATCCCGTAACAAAGAGAACTAATTTTGCTCCAAGAGCACATAGTCTACATCCTTCAACTAATGGCTTGTTGCTCGCTGAGCCGTATGGAAGTTTAATCATAAG
>CAZVSZ010000009.1:0-22995 GCA_964630095.1 uncultured Thermoplasmata archaeon
TTCCCAATAATGCCACTGTTGGAATCTATAATGTGAATATAACGGCAATAGAGGGAAATGGAGTGAAAAATTACAGTGAAACATCCTTTACCATTGGGTGCAACATCTCTATTTCTCCACATACGAATTCCTCATCGGGCTTAATTATATGGTATAATCACACAATCTGGAATAATGGAAGTGGCTATGATTTGATAAGTATAAATGTGACATCAAATGCAACTGTGAATATAACATTGTATCACAGAACAGCAAGTGGTCTTGAGTTAATGGCTTACAGTGATACGGGCACGGGCTGGAATTGGGTAAGCGCATCTTTTGATACGGATGGAGATGGAAATCCAGATACTGGATTTTTATCCTCGGGATCATCATTTGATATTGTTGTGAAGGTAAATCTAACAGGGATTCCCGCAGGCACACAGGTAAATACAAAGGTAAATATAACGGATATCTACATATGCTCAGATTCCGCCACAGACACATCCACAGCCGTTCCAGAGATGAACTTCTTTGCAATTATACCGGCAACAATTCTACTTACACTTCCTGTGGTGAGCAGAAGAAGAAATCTCCAATTAAAATTAAATAAATAAATATCATCCCCTCATTCATGGTAATTATTCTTTTAGTGGGAATGCCGGGCGCCGGTAAGGAGGAATTTGTAAAGGTTGCTATGGAATTGGGATTTGAAATTGTGAGAATGGGAGATGTAGTTCGTGACTATGTTCAATCTTCAGGTCTTCCTTTAAAAAATGATATTGTGGGGAAAATAGCAAATGAAGAGAGAGAGAAAAATGGAGTTGGTATATGGGCTAAAAGAACCGTAGAGAGAGTAAGAAAAATGAAAGGAGATAAGATAGTGATAGATGGAATAAGATGTCCAGAGGAAGTAGAAATTTATAAAAAAGAATTTGGAGATAATGTGCATCTCGTAGGAATATTTGCTCCCCAG
This sequence comes from uncultured Thermoplasmata archaeon, assembly GCA_964630095.1. GTDB lineage: Archaea > Thermoplasmatota > Thermoplasmata > Thermoplasmatales > Aciduliprofundaceae > CAZVSZ01. The sequence continues at coordinate 956 of CAZVSZ010000009.1, forward strand.
AATATTAGATTTGAAAGAATATTAAAAAGGGGGAGAAAAGACGATGTGAAAACATGGAAGGAATTTGTGGAGAGGGAAGAAAGAGAGTTATCTTGGGGTCTGGGAAAGGTATTTGCAAAGTGTGATTATATGATTTCAAATACTTCCACTCTTGATAGTTACAGAAAGAGGGTAAGGGAATTTCTGAAGAAAGAGAAAGCAAAGTAGAAAAATTTATATTACACTGTGAATTCACCCTTAGGTGGTTTCAATGAGTAAACTTGCAGATGTGGAAATAGCCAGGGAGGGAGATATATTCTATGCCCGTATAACACTGCCTGATGGGAATGTGACAAAGATTGAGAGTGAAAACTTTGAGGAAATTCTGAACCAGATAGCAACTGAGTTGCAGGATAGATTCGGTTTTCTATAATTTAAATTTCAATTTTTTATTTTATTCAATATATTAGATACTTAATTAGTGTATTCTACTAACAATAATGATTTAATTAATAATTATTATTAACAAAACTATTTAATCAATTATTAATTCTTGGGAAGATGTGAATTTGAAAGAGAAAAAAGTAGAAATTTGCGAAGAAATGATCAGGAAGGGATATTCAAAAGACAGGATATTTGAAAAAATAGAAAATGATTTTGATAAGGAAGAGATTTACGAAATTGCAAGATGCAGAATTGATATGAGAGAAAAATTCTCCATTCATAAACTCTATTTTGATAAGTATGGATTGAGGTACTCAACTCCGGAAATAATTGCAAAGTACAGGTCAGGAAGAATTAGAAATTATTCCATTGCTGATGTGAGTTGTGGGACTGGAATTCAGGCAATATTTTTTTCATTTACCAATCATAGAGTAATGGGAACCGATATAGATAGAAGAAGGATTGAATATGCAAAGAGGAATGCAATTGCATACGGGGCGGAAAATATAGAATTTATTGTGGGGGATTGTCTCTCCCCGGATATTATTAAAATTGCAGAGAAATATGATATAATATTTTCAGACCCTGCAAGAAAGGAGGGAGAGAAAGAGAGAAAATTGGAAACATTGTCTCCATCTCCCCTTAAGATAATTGAAAAATATGGAGATAAAAATTACATATTTGATTTGCCACCCCAGATATCTATGAGTAAAATACCTGAAGACTGGGAGAAAGAATATATATCTGTTGATGGGAAGATTAAGAGATTAACAACATACAGTGGAGAATTGAGGAAATATGACAGGAGGGCTCTATCTCTTCCATCAGGAACGGAAATTTTCTCTAAGGAGCCTGATAAGGGAAAATTATTTACTATATCACCAGAGTTAAGTAATTATATTTACATTGTTGACGAATCTATTTACTACGCCTCTCTATTAGGTGAGTTGGAAAAGAAATATGGTTTATGGTATCTTTCAGCAGGAAAAAGAAGAACTCTGGCAACATCCGAGAATATTATAAAAACTCCATTTCTGAAAGCATTTAAAGTAGTAGTTTATTCAAATTCCATTGAAGACATAATAAAAGAATTCAGAAAGGAGGGATTTGGAAAGGCAACCCTTAGAATGGACATAGAACCAAAAGATTACTGGAAAATAAGGAAAAAAATTGAGGAAAAATTAAAAGGGGAGAGGAGAGGCTCACTTTTCAAAGTGGGGAATTTGTTCATAGGAGCGGAAAATGTAACATAACATAGGTTATGTTTCGTTATTCAATTGGTGTTATAGATGTACATTTTTTAATCTTAACTAGGGGGACTTTTATTTAAAAAATGCCCATCCATGAGGGCGATATGTTTATTTTCTTCTTTTCCATCATGTGTTTGATGGATGTTAACTCTTTGTATTCTCTAATAAGCGACTTGATTACCTATGAAAGATTCCAGGATGAAATAAAAAAGAGAATGAAGAAATATGGTGGATTGTTGGATGAAACTGCAATTGCATATTTGATAGTAGATGAACTTGGAAGAAATATTGGAAATAAAATGAAAATTAGGGACTTATACGATGGAATAAATGCGACAGTTGAGGCAAAAATTGAAAAGGTTGGGAAGGAAGAGATAAAAAAAGATGGAAAATACAGAATCCTCAGGGTTGATATTTCAGATGAGACCGGGGCCTGTCAGCTTGTGCTATGGAATGAGGAGATAGACAAATTGAAAGATAGTCTTGAAGAGGGGAAGAAAATAAAGATTATAAATGGATATGTGAAAGAGAACATATATGGATTACAGATAAGCCTTGGGAGGTGGGGGATAATTGTTATTGGATAAATTAATTAATAAAGTTACATAACAGTAGTTATAAAATATGGTGATTTTGTTGATGAATAGAAAAGAAGCACTAGAAAAATACGAGAGGGCAAAAAGAGAAGGAAAGGTAGATGAGGATATAATTTCAATTCTTGATAAAATTAATTCCTCATTGCATTATTATACCACGAGCAGTTGCTCTGGGAGAATTATCCTCATACAATTACCGGAAATAGGGGATAAGAGAAACTCGGTGATAATAGGAAAATGGCATAGAAAAGTGGAATTCAATGAGGTATTAGATAAATTAGAGGATTACAGTAGCGGTTATTTATTTCTCCTTGTCCAATCCTCCATAATACATATTGTATGTGAAAATTTGAGATATGCCAATAATTTACTTGAAATTGCAAAGAATTGCGGGTTCAAATATTCCTCAATAAAATCAATAAAAAATGGGAAAATCCTAGTGGAAATTTTGAGCAGTGAAAACTTACATATTCCCCTTGGAGAGGGGGGAAAGATAAGAACAAATGTAGAAGAATTAAGGTTCTTTGTAAAAATTTCAAACATGATTCTTGAAAGAATTAAGAGAAAGTTAAAAAATCTTGAAAATGATATTAACTTCCTTCTTTCCTCTTCTTGATTTTCCAGTATCTTGTTACATATCCTGCAAGCATGTTTCTAACTCTCTTTGTCTGAACATCAGCCAGTTGGGAAACTACAATCTTATTTTCTTCAAAATCACTACTAAACCTGTCTCCGTATTTATCAACCAATTCTCTTGCGACTCTCTTGATATTTGATGGTCTTATTGAACCCATAAACCACCAGAATGGAAAGGAAGATATATACTTTTCCATCATTCAGCATCCTGCTATGAAATCTGCAAGACCCCTTGCAATTAGGAAAATCGCCACATAATCAGGAACACATTCCTCTCCATCAATTTCATAATTCTCATCATTCAATTTTATACTAATCCTATTTTTAGTGATAATCTTACTTTGATTTATTTTAAAAATCTGGGGAATTGCATCCTTAAGTGGGTTAAAATATTTAAACTCTTTTAAACTTAATGGCTTAACCATAAATCCTGTCTTTCCATGTAATGAGTATGTTAGTCTTATTAATCTATGAATATCAGTTGTGACAGGTTCATCTGTTTCTCCCCTTATTCTTATTTTTTCTTTTATGTATAAAAGGAATAAATCTCTAATTTCATCACTTTCAAAAGTTTGGAGTTTTTTAAACTGATGAGAAGATGAGAGAATATCAATTTTTCTTTTTCTATCCTTGTTCTCCTTGAATAAATCTCTTACAACTTTCTTTGCCAACTTTTTATTCTCAATTACAGAATTCAGTTCTTCAATAACCTTATCCTCTCCCTCATTGTTATATAGGGAGAGTAAATCTCTTGATATTCTCGTAATCTCCCTAGAAATTTTGCTGTACCACCCTCCGTAATCTTCTGGATAAAGAAGATATTTTTTTCTCCTCTTCTTTCCTCTTCTCTCCTCAACAATATTGAAAAACTTCAAAAAATTTGCCCCTTCTCCCATTATGTATGTTACTATTTCCCTTCTCTCATCACTTGAAAGCGAGTAAACATCATCGCTACGAACATGTATATGGTATCCCCTTCCTCCAGAGAAGGAAATAAAGAGAGAATTTTCATCAAATCCAAAATCATCCAATAGATATTTGAATATCAATTTTTCAGCTTCTTTTTTAATCACTTTCAGCATTTCTTCATATCTGAGATTCTCCGCCCCGGGAACATGGTCTGCATCAAGGTCAAATATCAAATCTGATCCGAGCCATCCCTTTTTCTCCATATCCTTATTTTTAGGATCTTTGTAATATGCAGCGGAATAATATGCATGCTTGGGCACATTTTCCACAAGAAACCTCTTTATCTCCTTTTTTGTAAGAAAGGATGTGTGCCTGAGAACATAATTTTTATCAAAGAACATAAATCCATATTCTCTGCGGTTGAATCTCGGGGGAAGATGAATATCATTCTTCAGGTAATATTCACGAAATTTTGCCTTTAAAAATTCTATGTTTCCCACATGGAAAATATGTGCTACCTCTATTTAATATTTTTCTATAGAAAAGCTTTATTGGAATGAATGAATAATCTCAATCATGGATGAGATATACATCGGGGATATCATTCTTACGAAGTATTTTATGCTCTACATAGAAGATTATGGCCTTGCAGCAATGGCTGATTTTCATCTTGGATACGAGGATGTTATGGCTCAGAAGGGATTGTTTCTTCCCAGGATTCAGAAGAACTACATAATGAAGATTATTGATAAGATTTATGAAAAATACTCACCTAAAAAATTTCTAATTGATGGAGATTTAAAACATGAATTTTCAAGAAACATGCCTCAGGAATGGGATGAAATTGAAGAGGTTATTGATTATATCTCAGATAGAAGTGAATTGATTGTTGTTCGGGGGAATCATGATAATTTTCTAAAATCTATTTTGAGGAGGAGAGGAATAGAACTGAGAGACGAATATAAAATTGGAAAATTCTTGTTCATCCACGGTCATATTAACCATGAGATTTTTGGGACTACTGTAATAGGACACGAGCATCCCTCCATTACGCTAAGGGATGAGATAGGTACCTATATTAAACTTCCCTGCTTTTTATATTCCAACGATTTGATAGTGCTTCCAGCAGTGAGCATCTATGCATCTGGTACAGATATAACAAAGAATGAATTTATTTCCCCAATATTAAAAAAATACAGAAAAAGTATGAAAATATTTGGAATTGATGAAAATGAGGGAATAATCCCTCTTGGGGACATGGAGAATATTATTCATTCAATACTCTGATAAGATTCTCAACGACCTTTTCAAATGCCTTTGCTGCCTCACTATCTTTATGTTTTATTACAAATGGAGTTCCTTCATCACCACATTTTACGATATTTGCGTCCAATGGAACACTTCCTAAAAATGGAACATTGTATTTCTCCGCAGCCTTCTTTCCGCCTCCTCTTCCAAATATCTCACCGGCCATGTTTTCAACAATTCCAATAACTCTCTTTTGCAGTTGTCTTGAGAAATTTATTGCCTTTGTTGCGTCTAAAAGAGCAACTTCCTGAGGTGTAACGACAATAACCATACCATCAAGGTCAGGAATTAACTGAGCAACGCTCAGCGATTCATCTCCTGTTCCCGGGGGCAAATCAACTATGAAGAACTCCAGTTCTCCCCATTCAACTTCATCCATAAGTTGCTGTATTGCTTTATGTTTCAGAGGGCCTCTCCATATCACAGGCAAATCCTCACTGGGTAAAGCCATCTGGATTGATATTACCTTCAGATTCTCAAGAGGCATAACAGGAATTATTCTATTATTCTCATCCACCGTGAGTTTTGCTTCTTGAACTCCTAACATCTTTGGCACATTTGGACCATGTATATCAGCATCTAACAAACCAACTTTGTGCCCTTCAAGCGCAAGGGTTGCCGCCAAATTAACTGCCACTGTAGTTTTTCCAACTCCACCTTTACCACTGAGAACCATTATCTTATGTTTGATATTCTTCATTCTATCGGCAATCCTCTTCTCCGCCTCTTTCGCCTTTTTGATATTTTCACGAATCATCTTTGCCTGATTACTTTCATCCATCTAAATCACCATGCGGACATGAACTTTTTATATATCATACTTGCTGGACTTATCTGGGTATTTCTCTATGAAAGTGCATGAGGAAAAATAAAAATATGAGATTACCTATACATACATTACCACTTAAGGGTGGGAATGATGGATAAAGCAATAAAATAAAGGAGGCTGGATTATGTCGGATGAATATGTAGTTCCAAGCGTGATATGCGATGAAAAAAGTTCAAAAAAAGATGTAGAATCCTTCTCAGTGCTCTATGATTTTCTGAAAAATAAGGAGGGAAATTACATAAATTCTCAGAGAATTCTATTTCTTGGTGGTTTATCTCTGATTGTGGTGGGCATATCTCTGTTTTTTCTATATATGATTATTCCTTTTCTGCAATATTCTTGGTTTCCAATAATATCTATATCTATTGTGATAGTTGGCGCAATTCTCTTAGTTGTGTTTTTCATAAGAAAACCCAATTTAATAAATATCCAGAAGGTTTATTTTCCATTTTCCGTTTGCGATCTATCCTCGGGAATAAACACAAACTCCATCGTTCTTGATTCAACTATAAAGATGTGGAATAAAAGCATAAAGTATATGGCAACAAGGACGAAGGATATAGAAAACAATGTGAATTCCCTTCCTCAGGAGATAACATCTTACAACACTGAAGTATATGCTCTAAATTTAATAAGGGATATAAATGATGATTTGAGATATGAGATAGGAGTGGACACAAATCTTCCACCTAATAATTTTTTCAAGAAGATAATCCCCTATGCAGAGAGGGTAAATATGACTCCAAAGCATATCATACCTTCCGAGGATTATGAGGAGACATTGAAGAAAGCATCCGAGATTTCCACACATCTTGACAGGGCTAATGAAAATATAGAATTCCTGAATGAGAAGAAGGAAATTATAAATGGCAGGGTTGATTCCTATATTGAGTATCTGAAAAAGTTGCACGCTGATGAGAGGGATTACATGATTTCTTACATGGGTAAATTTGTGGATGAAACAATAAAAATGCCTGAATTTTTTACCCCTTTGATAAACGATTTCAGGGAAGATATAAGGGACTATCAGCTGATGATAAAGAGGCTTGGTGACAGGGAGATTTCAGATATAAAGGGAAGGGTGCAGAGAGACCTATCATCCATCCAGAAAATAATAAACGATATGAGCACAAGAATTGAGAATAATATAAATGATGTTGAAAGACGTTCGCGGGTTGGAAGAGCGGAGAGAGAAAGAATTGGAAAGATAATCGCAGGAATTCATGGAATGAAGGAGTCCATGCTCAGAGACATAATCCGGGCGAGGAGAGATCTTGAAAAGACAAAAGAGATAAAAATAAGAACCCCAAGCACGGAGGAGAGTATAAAGAACATGGTTTTCTGGTGGGGTTCAAGGGAGAAAAATGAGGAAAAGATGGAAATTGTTAAGAATGAACTGAAAATCTACGAGGTTTTTTCAACTCAATTCAAGAAAAAAATAGAGAATATTGAAAAGAACATAAAATCATTATTCACCACACTTAATCTTCCAATAGATAAACCCAAGGAGACTCTGAGAATATTTAATCAGAAAATCCAAAAGATACTGGAAAATGGGAGAAGAGATATAGAGAAATCATCAAAAACCTTTGAGGAGGATTACAGCAGGATAATGAGGCATGTATCACATATAGAGGGGATAAAGGGATATGTGGAGGATATAATTGGTTCTTCTCAAAAATTCCTTGAGGAAGAGATGAAGAGACATCTGAAGCCATTTGAAGAGAGAATGGAATCATTTGACACAGAGAGAAATAGGGTGAATAAGATGTTTGATGAGATTGTTGATATGAATAAAAAATTTATAGAGAGCATTAAATCTCTATCCTTTAAGAATTCTCCAAACGGTGTATATATGATTCCTTACTGGATTATAAGTTATGATAAGGGAGGAAGAGTAATGACATGGATATATCCCATATCTGAATTCTATGGTTCATCTCTGCGTATCAAGTTCAAGGAGATTAATGTAGAAAAGAAAAAATTTTTGAGCATTGTTCCCTCGGAATTTTCGGAGGGTATTGATAGAGACCTTATATCCGATATAACCCTCTCATCAACGGCATACAAGAACATATATGGTGGAAGTTTTCTTGACAGGCTCATTGTTTTGATGGGGGTGAGAAAAATTGCCAAGTAAAGAAAAGAAACTAACTGTAGTTATACCCGTTGAGTTTTCAAGGGACCATGTGATTGTAAATGAGAATGCTGTTTACGGTGCTCCAATAATACCAGAATCACCACAGCATTTGAACTGGAGAATTGAAATTCACAAAAATGCAGAGTTAAAAAGTCATGTATTTGGAAAAATTGTAAATATTGAGGAAAATTGCAAAATAGGTGGAAATCTGTTCGGTGAGAGAAGTGTTTTTTTAGGAGAAAAATGCACCGTTGAAGGAGATGTTATAAGCAGGGGAGAAATCAAAATAGCAAGTGGCTGCAAAATCGGTGGAAATATTATAGGCGAGAAAATAGATATTAGCAATAGTTGCACCGTTGGCGGGAATATAATGGGAAATGAAGTAAAAATAGATAAAAAATCAAAAATTGGGGGGCTGATATTATCTTTGAAAGGTGAATGCTCCTTGGGAGATGATGTGAATGGAAGGGATGTTATGTCCAATGAGCGGCTTACCCTGGGAAAGAATGTGAAGATAGAGGATAATGTTATATGGTCACATGCGAAAATAACAAGCAAAAAAGTGTATCTTGCAGGTAGAGAGCCAAATCCCATACATTTCAGGGAATATGAGGGAAGCGAATTAAATCTGAACACTGATAGAATCTCGGTTGGATTGAAAAAATTTGATGCTAAGGAGGAAACAATGAATTTCCTGATGAAAATACTATTTCCTGAGGAGGTTAAAGATTAAATAACTTCAATATCGTACTCCTTCTTCACTTCCTCAAAATTCTCCCGCAATTTTCTCATGGCTTCGGGTAAAGAATCCATTATACTTCTTGCTGTGATTCCATCCTCTCCAAATTTTTCCGAGGCGATATCTCCTGCAAAGCCATGCAAAAATACGCCCATCCGAACCGATTCTTCAAAATCCAATCCAAGACAGTACATCGCTGCTATAGTTCCAGTTAATACATCTCCACTTCCAGCAGTTGCCATTCCAGAATTTCCGCTCATGTTTATGTACACTCCCCCATCAGGCATCGCAATCTGGGTATGGGCTCCTTTCAATACAACTACAACATTGTAATCTTTTGAGAATCTTCTTGCAATTTCTAACCTTCCATCTAAAATATCCTTTATTTCCAATCCTGTTAAGCGAGCCATCTCACCGGGATGTGGAGTTATAACTGTTTTTTCTTTTCTTTCTTTCAGAATATCCACATTTTTTGAAAGGGCTGTTAATCCATCACCATCTATCAGGAGAGGTTTGTTTATCAGAGGTATTAAATCAAGAATCAATTTTTGAGTTCTCTCATTCAGCGATGTCCCGGGACCGAGAACAACAAAATCTACATTTTCAGCGATTTTCAAAATCTCCTCCTTTGCAGTATAACTTATACTTCCCTCATCCGTTTCGGGCAGAGAATGAAAAACAACCTCGCGGGCTTCAGTTCCTATAAATGGAACCACAGATTTTGGAGATGCGAGTCTTGAATATCCCCCTCCTGCTTTGAGAAAAGATAGAGATGAGAAATATGGAGCACCATAATATTTTCTTGCACCCGCAATGAATAGAGAGTCCCCAAATGTTCCCTTATGCCCATCCTTCTTTCTTGGTGGAATTTTTATTGGATAATTTATCTCAACCTTCACATCTTCCTTATCGTAATTTTCGGGAGGAAAAGAGATATGGGAAACATACAGTTTTCCACAGTATTCATACCCCGGATAAAGTATGTTCCCTATCTTTGGCAACCCGAATGTAACTGTGTAATCTGCTTTTACTGCTATTCCCATTATCTTTCCAGTGTTTCCATTTATACCTGATGGGATATCAACTGAGAATACTTTTTTACCGCTTTCATTTATAATTCTTATTGCCTCTTCATATTTTCCCTCAACATTTCTTGATATGCCTGTACCTAAAATTCCATCAATTATAGCATCGGCACTTTCAACACTCATCCTGACCATTGCATTATCTCCCTCAAATCTCTCAACTGGTATGCCTATTTTCTCAACAATTTCATAATTTATTCTTGCGGAATTTCTGTATCTTTCAGTTTTGCTCATAAGATATATTTTCACATTCGCACCATTTGAATACAATTTTCTTGCCACAACTAAAGAATCACCTCCATTGTTTCCAGAACCGGAGAACACAACAAATCTTTTTCCTTTCACATTCCCAATATGCTTTAGAATTACAAAATAAACAGCATTGCCAGCATTTTCCATGAGAATTCTGTCTTCTATACCGTATCTTTCACCTGCTCTCATATCCATTATGTGCATCTCCTCAACAGTACTGACTTTCATCTTAATCACCAAAGGGTCATGTGATTAGGAAATTAATTCTTTTCCATGCCTTCTAAAAATTTGAGAAACACAGACTACATTGTCTCCGCAAGGTTTTTAATCTTTAAGTGATTAGGAGTTACCATGAAGGGTATAATACTCGCAGAGAGTGGATTTGAGGACCTGGAACTGTTCTATCCGTATCATCGTCTCAAAGAAGAGGGAATAGAGATGAAGATTGTATCCTCACAGAAAGAGATAACCGGGAAGAGAGGATACACAATAAAGGTGGATTTGAAATACAGAGATGTAAATGAAAAAATTTGTAGAGTTGATAAATGAGGGAAAATGAAAAAAATTGTGATTTTCATACTGTTTTTTCTTCTCCTATTATCACCTTTTTCCATTGGCGGGAATTCGGGAAGTAAGCATGATGTTATAAGGATTAACGGTGATGATGAATTCACGCAGGAGAATGGAGTTACTGGAGGAAATGGAACAAGGGATAATCCATATATCATTGAAAACTGGGTTATTAATGCAACCAATAGAGGAGATGGAATACGCATATCCAATACCCGTTCATACTTCATAATAAGAAACTGCATGGTTTACAACTCTTCAGGAAATTCTCTGCCTTATTTTGGCTGGGCTGGAATACATCTCTCAAATGTCAGTAGCGGGGTTATTGAAAATAACCTGTGCATCGGTGGCTCATGGTACGGGATCTCTCTCTATCGCTCCTCCCATATAATTTTGAGTGGAAACAACCTCTCGGACAATAAATATGCAGGAGTATATATATACAATTCCTCATTTAATGGGATATTTGATAATCACATTTCTGAGAACAGATATGGAATATTTATATCCTTCCACTCAGAGAATAATGAGATAAGAGGTAATAAAATTGAGGAAAATAATGATTATGGAGTTGCTGTTCATGATGAATCGTGCAATAATAACACAGTATACGGGAATTATTTCATTTACAACAATGGAGCAACGGATACCTACGATCCAAATCATATTCAAGCCATAGATAACGGGATAAATTACTGGGATTTTAAACACCATGGAAATTACTGGAGCGACTGGAATTCGGATAAGCCCTATTTGATTGATGGAACGGCAAAAAGTGAGGACCATTACCCCCTTCTGAAAGAGAGTAGTAATATGAATTTTATCTTTATTCTTATTCTCTCTTTTCTTTTGGTAGCAACAGCCCTTATTCTATTCTGGATACTTCACAGGAGATAAATTTATTTTTCTGTTATCCATCTCCCCCTATGGAAATCACAGGCATGAACTGGAAAAAAATTGAAATCCCTCTTAAAAAAGCATTCAAAATTGCACTTGGAACAACAACAAAATATGAGGGCGTGATTTTGAAAATATGCACGGAGAATTATTGCGGTTATGGAGAAGCGTCCCCATCGCCGAGGATTACAGGAGATACTGTTGATTCAATAATCTCCTCGTTAAGAAGATTCAAAGAAATACTTATTGGAAAAGACCCTCTGGAGATAGGAAAACTCATGGGTAATCTAAATAGAGAAATTGTAAGCAATACCTCAGCAAAGGCTGCTGTGGACATGGCACTTTATGATATAATGGGGCAGTACTCAAATATGCCTGTGAGAAAACTTATAGGAGGAGAAAAGGACAGGATTGAAACATCATTGACTGTAAGTATTGGAAAAGTACCGGATACAATAAAAGATGCAGAAAATTTATTAGATAAAGGTGCTAGAGTTCTAAAAATAAAGATTGGTTTAAATCCGCAGGAGGATATTGAGAGAATCCGTGCTATAAGAAAAATTACAGATGCTAAAATTCGTGTTGATGGTAATCAGGGGTATTCTCTAAAGCAGGCAATAAAAGTTCTCAGGGCGATAGAGAGATATGAAATAGAATTTGCAGAGCAACCGATACCAAGAAATGAAATTGAAAATCTAAGAATACTGAGGGAGAACACCGAGATTCCAATAATGGCAGATGAGAGCGTTCATAATTCCCATGATTTAATAAAGCTCATTGGAAAGGTAGATGCAATCAATATAAAATTGATGAAGAGTGGTGGGATATATGAGGCAATAAAAATGGCATCCATAGCAAAGGCATGTAGTATGAAAATAATGGTTGGATGCATGATTGAAACAAAATTGGGGATAACTGCAGGAACACATTTTGCTCTTGGAATAGGTGCAGATTATGCAGACCTTGATGGCTATTTTGATTTGAGAGAACAGCCATTTGAAGGAGTAAAATTTGAAAATGGATACAATATTGTGGAGGAAAGAGCAGGGTTGGGAGTAGATAAACATTAATATTCCAAAAGCATGTGAGCTGGTATGAAAATCGTGCTCCTTGCCCATGGGCTATTTACCAGAAGGGGTGGGAAAACTGCGAGAGGAGTATATCTATACTCTCCGGAGGAGATTGTAGCAATTATTGACAGAACTCTTGCCGGTCATGATGCTTCAGAATTCTTTCCAAGAGGGAGAAAAGTTAAGATTGTAGGATCAATAAGAGAAGTTAAAGATTTTGATACCTTGATTATCGGAGCTGCACCCATCGGCGGGAAATTGCCCCAAGATTGGAGAAATGAGATAAGAATTGCATTGAAAAATGGAAAAACTGTAATTTCTGGACTTCATGATTTTTTAAGCGAGGATGAAGAATTCAGAAAAATTGCAGAGGAACACAATGTAAAGATATTGGATATAAGAAAGCCTCCAGAAAATATGAGAGTTGCAGATGGTTCTGCAAGAAATGCAAATACTGTTTTAATTGCTGGCACTGATTGCAGTGTTGGAAAGATGATTACCGCTGTTGAACTCACAAAAGAGGCAAGAAGAAGAGGAATAAATGCAGGTTTCATAGCCACCGGGCAAACTGGAATCCTTGTGGGATGTGATGCTGGGGTGGTGATAGATAGAATTGCTGGTGATTTCATGGCAGGTATTCTTGAAGATATGGTGAAAAAAGTATCAGAGAGGAGAGAAATAATATTTGTGGAGGGGCAGGGAGATTTGACACATCCCGCATACAGCGGAGTTTCTCTGGCAATTCTCCATGGTTCTTATCCAAAGAAAATCATTCTTGCTCATGACCCAAAAAGAAAATATCATCACAGTTATGAGGGTTTTCCCATACCTCCATTGGAGAGGGAAATTGAACTTTATGAGAAACTTGCAGAGCCCGTTTCCGGAGGGAGAGTCGTGGGAATCTCCATTGATGGAGAAAATATGAGTGATGGAGAAATCAAAAAATATATGAAGAAAATAGAAAATGAATTGAACCTTCCAGCAGATGATGTTTTGCGAAATGGTGCGGGAAAACTCCTTGATGCTATTCTTATGTGAAATTATCCAGTGTTTTCTGAAACTTTATATTGTGAATTACTCTGCTCTTTTTTCTCCAATTCTTAACTTCTGTGTATTTTTCAGCAAATTTTACAGCAGACCATAAATCATCAAATTTCATGGGCTTCTTTTTGAATGCATTTCTCACAGTTTCTCTGATTACCCAAACTCCAAGTGGAATCTTATACTCTGGCTTAATCTCCCTATAAATCAATACCTTTGCCTGTTTTCTTATAAATCTTAGATATTCTACAGTAGCCAATCTTGCTGAATAATATGCACCGGTAATATTCCTTGCATAATCCTTTCTGCCTTCATAAGGCTCGTAATCTTCCCCTGTTACAGATAATTTTGGAGAATAAAGGGAGCCACGGAGCCATGATTCTATAACTTCATATTCCCATGTTCCCGGAATTAAAAATATATGAAAATCGTTGCCCATGAAAGAGTTGCGATAGTATTCCACTTCACCAATATACTGGTATTTTTTTACCTCTTCTATGATTGATTTTGCAACAATATCATCTACTGCTGTAATACTCCACCTTGTTGGCACAATTTTTTTATCTCTCCCCAAAAGCCCCGCGGTTAAAATTCTCTGGATATAATCTACTGGAAATCCATAATTGTATAATTCCACAATAGCATTATTTGCTCTTATTCTCTCTTCCACAATATTATCCACTTTTCTTGGAATTGAAGGATTATCAACCACATCAATTTTTCTTGGTTCAACTCTCGGACCGGTAGGATGGAAAAATGTATCTATTGATGGATTTATTTCCTTTTTCTCAATCCATACTTCGGTATCAATTGGTTTTTCTGACATGGCAATTTCCTGAGATGTTTCTACAATTTTAACATTCAATTTTCTCACATTTACTCTTTTTGCAGTTCTTATCAATGTTGCTGTATGCCTGAGAATGTAATCTAAATCCTTTCCATATAAATTTGATGTGAGAGAAACAACCTGAGATTCTTCATTCTCCGAAACAAGAGGGCCTGCAAATACATTAGGATAGCCATATCTTCCAACAAATATTGATGGTGGCGATGCTCCAAATATTGAATCCCCTATTATTTTCAATCTCGGCAAATAATCCTTCACACTCTCAAGTATTGGACATTTAGGAAGTCCACACCACAGCCGACCTTTGCATCTTGCACACAGATCTCCAAACACAAATAAGAAATAAACCGGGAGAATTTAAAGTTATCCCATTTGGTTTATATGGAATTCCCAAAACCCGAAGGGATGCAGGGGTGGGACGAGTATAAATTCTGAAAGAATTTTGTGAGTAAACCTCACGCATTACGGAACGGAGTGAAGTAATGCGGGGGGTGAGATGCCCGACAATAGGAGGGCAGACACCTCCCGCATGAGCGTAGCGAATGCGGGGGGTGGGATTTGAACCCACGAAGGCCTGCGCCACCGGATCTTAAGTCCGGCCCCTTTGGCCATGCTCGAGAACCCCCGCCTGTGAATGGTTAAGGGCTGGGATGATTTAAATTTTTCAGTGATGCTTTTTAGGAAAATATTTCTTGTCGTTTTCCTCCATGGTCATAAAGGTAATATGCTCTTCTAAACTCTCGTATCTTATCCTGAGTATCTGATACAGTATTTCATACTGCTCTTTAATGAGATTTGCAAGAGAATTATCCAATTCCTCTATTTCTTCATTGTTTTCTGTTTTCAAATAATCTTTCCAGTCAACATCCTCAAGTTTTACTAAGAAATATTCTATATCCTCCATCTTTGCAGTGAGAAAATCCATAAGTTCTGTCATCTCGTATATGAGATTGAAAGCATCCTCAACTTTCATTTCCTCATGGTTCTCTTCCCAGAACTCGTATTTTTCTTCCATCTGTGAAATAATATCCCTTGCGGAAAACATGTTTTCAGAGGTATCCATGAGGTCTTCTAAAAACTCGGGTTTGAATATATCTTCCTTTACAAGTTCACCCTCTATTCTCTTAAATTCATCCCATCTTTTCTTCTCTTCCTCCTTCGGGTCAATCCATGGCCTGCAGCAGCCATCTCCTTTTCTCTTCTTTTTCACATGTAACCAATAATTTTTCCATATTTTAAGTTTTAGATGAAATGCAAAAATGCTTCCAAAATTAGTAAAAACATTAATTTTTAATTTCAATTTTTAGAAATTTAATTTTTATTTCGTAAATATATTCAAATAATATAACTCATTAATATCCCATGGTGATGAAAAATGTATGGGAAAATAAAACATAACTGCTACGGTATATGGACATACGAAGATTCCAGAGGATCTGAATTTGGAGGAACGATAGATTTGGGAAGACTGAGTATAGAAGAACGACTTACACTGGAGAGCTTGGCACCAATTCCAGGATCCACTATTGATGTGACAGATGATTTGACGGCAAATATCCCTCTCTACAAGCCAGAGCCTCTACATTATCTGGAAAGTATATCTCTTCCCAAATTTGAACCAGAACCACTCCACAAAGACTACCAGATAATACCCAACTTGAGGGATATTCTCTTATTATAACTTATTCTTTTTTTGTTTTTTATTTGAAAGATAAGATTATTTTAAATCTATCCTTAGTTTTTTCCTCACATACCACCGTAATTTCATCCGTGTTTATTTTAATAACTTTGATTTTCTTTCGTTTATCTCTTTTATCAATAGTTATATTTTTAGAGATCACAAGATTTTTCTCTTCCAAGAATTGAACCACACGGGATAATTCAGAACTACTTATTGTGCCACCATAATTTCTATGATATTTTTCTATGATTTCCCTTAGTGATATAAAATCACCAGCATTACGGAGAATTTCCATAATTTCGAGGCCACCCTTGCGAGTTAAGAAACGCAGAAATTTCTTCACCTCATTATAATTCATATAAATTATGTTCATATATGATGAATAACTCATCCCGGTACCTATTCTAATCTCCTTTAAAATCCCATCCATTTTTGCACCTTTGGTAAGGGCTTCCCACTCATGATCCTTAATTGGAGATACCTCCATATAAAGTTTTATAAAGAGATAATCAAGAATTCTCTGATAACCTGTGTGCAATGAATTAACTGTGTATTCCACATTCTTTGAATGCAGATTCAAGTATCCATCATTTTCGGTCATTATCGGGGGAAGTGGAGCAATGGGATATATGGCAGGTGGGTTTTTATATTCCTCCTCCATCACTTCTATGAAGTAGTTATACAGAAATATTCTATCCACAGAGGCAATCATAAAATGTATTGGTTTATCGCTCATATATCTGTAAGCAGTATAGGCCTCATTAAACAAACTGATTATATCCATTATAGAGCCATAAAAAATTTTCTCATTGCCATATATCCCACTCTTATTTATTTTACTCAAAAATCTTCCAATATCCTCAATCTGAATCTCCCGTCTGTATTTAAAAAATTCAATATTTTCTATACTCGGTTGAATGTCAAAGTATTTCATTATCTCAAAATCCTCATGTTCTTTTAATTCAAAAAAATTCATAACTTTTTTGAAGTTTTCTATATTATCTTCTATTTTCTGAGGTGTGTATCCTCTACCCCTCGCAAGGTCCTCGGGAACATATATATAATTTTTCATGGTTATTCCCATATCTTCAAGCTTATCTTTCAAATCTTTTATGAGCATGATCGAATAGATGTGATAATAGAGGATATCCATTGGCATAAACACTTCAAAGAAATTCCACACTCTTACCCCCTCATTTAAAAGATAATCCAATCGTGATTCAAATTTACTTTTTATTTTATCAAAATCTTTAGAAGATATTTTTCTCACTCTTTCTACAGTATTTTTCAAATCTGGGTTTGAGTCAAACATTGTTCTTTCCTTTAGTTTCTCAAATTCATTTGCATTCATACATTGCTAATAATAACATACCTATTTAATAATTTTCCGCTACTGCCTAAATTCCCACAGATGATAAATATCATTATTAAATTCCCCGTAAATATCTCTGAAGGATTTTACAAGTTTTTCATGGTATGGAGGGGGATTTTTCAAATAGGATATATTCTTGAATCCTGTTTTTTTCATTATCGTGTGCATTGGAAAATTGTTTATGTGTGTATCACTTATAATTATTCCACTTACATTCTTAATGGTATTCCTGATTACAGGTGTTCCTATTCCCCTGTTCAGATAAAATGGGTCTATGGATACACTGATTCTGTATGTTGGAACATTATTTATATTAAATGGAAATTTTACAACGGTGCATGCCCCTATTATCTCCTTTTGAGATTCGTCATATACACCATACCCAACCGTGGCACCCGATGATATTTTTCTTTTCCACTCCCTTATTTCATAATCATCCACCTGTTTTATTCTTGGAATCATTCTAAACTTATCAAAAAGATTATTGTAAAATTTTGCTATCTGTCCCGCATCTTTTATCTTTATTCTCCTATATTTTATTACAGGCTTCGGTGCGGAGAATTTTTCTGACACTTCTATTATTTTATTTTCAATCTCTTTCATTGCTTCCTTTCTCAGTTTTAGGATTCTATCATAGTCGGGGTGTTTTCTTTCCTTCATTACCCTCTCATATAAACTCTCAAGAACATTATCATCCACACCTATCTTTTTCAAATTCACCATGGAAAATTTAAGAGAATATTTCAGCAGATGCAATAATTTAAGAGGGTTATCCCCGTAATTAATTTTTTTGTATGAGAATACAATATCATTCACAAACCTATTTTTGAATATTAACTGCTTATAATTAACCACATAATTATTTTTGAGCCACTGATACAGTTTATCCACTCCATATGCCCCCCACAATACCTTTTTAGGAGTTATTTCTGGTGTTCCAAAAATCTCATTCAGCGAGATATTTCCATGGAGTATTTTTTGCTCTCTAATCCACTGAGATAGTGGTAATTCAGCCACATGCATATCTTTGGAAAGCATGCACACATGTCCCACCTTTTTCTTGTACTCCTCTATTATGGGGCCATATTCTGTAATAATCCTTGTTCCCGGGTAAAAATCTCTTATTTCTTTGAAGAATTTTCGGTATGAGGATGGGGTGAGATAATCAGTCACATAAACTATATCTGTATCGTCGCCTCCAATATTGCCCACCAAATATATCCCTTCCATAAATAAACATTACCGACCTGTATAAAAAATATATCTTATGAAATTTAATCAATTTACACATTTTGTTTTTTAAATTTTTGTAAAAATCACATATTGAGTAAAACCTTCAAATTTAATATTTTCAAAATCAAAATTCAGGAAAGTGAATAATTTTTATATGATATATTTAAATATAATAATGGGGATGTCAACATGCCGAAAGGCAGGAGGTAGAAGAAAATGAAACAAAAAAAAGAAGAAGGAAGTGGAGCGATAATATCCATAATAATAGTAGCTGCAACAATAATAGGAAGCTTTGGAATATACTCAGTCCTAGCATCAGTGGGTAATGCAACAACCACTACAGATGAGAATGCTCAGTGCCATTCCGAGATGTACATAGCCCATAAGGATATACACATCAATGCAACCACATGGCCCATTGACTGGCCAAACTGCTCGGGTTCTTGCTTATCTTTACACGATAGTGCTCAGGGTCCCTATGTGGACAATAACCAGGATATATCCCTGTGGGTTGACACAAATGTATCTCACAAAACCAGTAACTACATATTCGTAATCGTTAGAAACCTTGGAGATAGCATATTCAATATAACTTGGAAATTCAATCCAACAAATTCCACAAATGTTTCAAAAATAAAAATACTGAGTACAGAATGGGATTACGAAGGTGGAACACATATCTGGGATGTAATTGAGAACGGCCATGTGGCGAATCCACAATACCCAATTGAACTGAGTCCACATAGTCAAGTGACAGTGAAAATTGCTATTCAGATGTATTACTCAACACATGATTACACCGCTCAAGCGGAATTCTTGGAATATCTGCACGAATATTGATAACAGTGAGACAACCATAAATTTTCTTTATTTTTTTATTTTTCAATTTTTGCGGGGAAAAGTATATTAAATACTCCTCTTTCCAGCTAATGTGGTTGTTCGGGATAGAGTTGGAAGAAAAAGATATGTAATCGTGGAGAATAAAAAAATTCTGAGAAAAATAATACATGAGATAAGAGAAAAAATTGATGAAAAAGCAAAGATTTCATACCATAATGATGATTTTGCAATTCTGTTTTGCAGACACTGGTTCAAGGAGAATGTGATAAAATTTTTGAATACAAGAGGATTAAAAACATATAAAACCGCAGGAACAATAAAGAAAGCGAAGGAAATAATGAATAAATTATGATTTTATCGCTTCAACGATTTTTGATAATACAGGCTCTATGTCCTTTGATATTTCAACAATTGTTCCAGTAACGATTATATCTGCTCCTGCTTTCGCAATCTCCCTTGCATTTTCCGGTTTTCTTATCCCTCCACCAACAATGAGAGGAATATCAATACCGTTTTTCACCAGTTTTATCATGCTTGCTGGCACTGGCTCCGGTGCTCCACTGCCCGCCTCCAAATACACCAATTTCATTCCAAGATACTGAGCGGCAAGAGCATACATCACCGCCTTTTCAGGCTCATTTCTCGGTATCAAATCAACCTTGCCAACTTTTCCCACAGTCATTCCCGGCTCCACAACAATGTATCCCATGGGAATCGGTTCAATTCCCAGTTTTTTGACGAATATTGCACCTTTCATCTGCTGCCCTATTATCATCTCCCTATCCCTTGAATTGAGAAGGCTGAGGAAATAGAGGGCATCCGCGTAAGGAGATAAAATGGATGCGGAACTTGGAAAAATTATCACAGGTATATTTACAACTTTTTTTATTTCCTTTATTGTTTCGTCCATTAATTCTCTTGTCAAACCTGTAGAGCCACCGATCATTATTGCATCTGTTCCCGCTTTTTCAGATTCTCTGGCAATCTCCGCAGATTTATCCGGTGTCTGCTCATCCGGGTCTATGAGGGTCATATGCATTTTTTCTTTTTTCAATTTTTCCATTATATACTCCATCACTTTCATGTCAATCCACCTACCAGATAGGATATTAATCCCACTAACATTGCAATTTTCGCATTTTTTTCTCCCTTCTCAGGGTCTTTGAATTGGATAATGGAGGAATATATAAAAATTATGTCTGAAATTGCCACCACGATAAGATAATAAATGGAGAAAGAGAACAGAAAATACGGCAATGGACTAAGAGATATTGCAATATAGAAAAATATGGATGCCAATATTCCAGATTTCCTTTTTCCTATTCTCTTGGGCAATGTTTTTCTATCAATATCTCCACTCACATCCTCAATATCTTTTATCACCTCTCTTCCAAGATTGGCAAAGAATGCCATAAGGGCAAATATTATGAGAAGTGGAAAATCCCCATAAATTGCGCCACCGAATATAAAGAGCATACCAACAAGAATGCTTATCGTTATATTCCCAACAAATCCCTCCTTTTTCAGCGAGGATTCATAGAGAAGAAGTAAAATGATTGCATAGGATGCTATTAGCAAAGAGCATATATTTATGAAAAATGCGAAAATCAGGGCAAGGAAGAATAGTATGGAAGAATATATTAGGGCATTTTTCGGGACAATTTCTCCAGATGGTATCGGCCTCTCAGGATGATTTATCAAATCCACCTCCCTGTCATAATAATCGTTGATGACATTGCCGCCACCTGTAACAAAAAAAACTACCAAAATTCCAAGCAATGTGGGGAGCCAGAGAGCAATTATATCAAATCCTTCAATTACTATCCCCACTAAAATTATTGCTAAAGATGACATAACGCAGTTAAGCAATCTTATTATCCGAAGATATGGATTCACACTTCCTCAATAAAGATATGAGATATAATGATTTCCCATAAATGCTTAATTTATCATATATTTGCAACATAGCATTCTTGAAAATTACCTTTTATTTCTTTGCATATATCATTCAATATTTCTGGTTTCAGACTCTGCAGTTTGGAAAATTCTGGATTTAATGTTCCACCTAATGTTGAATATTGCTGT
Source organism: uncultured Thermoplasmata archaeon (assembly GCA_964630095.1). GTDB lineage: Archaea > Thermoplasmatota > Thermoplasmata > Thermoplasmatales > Aciduliprofundaceae > CAZVSZ01. The sequence goes on from CAZVSZ010000009.1 coordinate 22,759, forward strand.
ATAACATATCTTTTCGCTCCTTTGAGCCATCGGGCAATTTCTAAAAAATCTTCAAATTTTAGAATTGGAACTGCTGTTGTTCTGAATTCATAATCTTTTGCATATCTTTTTATTATCTTTATGCTTTCATTTATGGCGTTTATATCCACTTTTACTCCACTTAACTTATCATATAGTGCCTTTGGCGCTTTTACATCCATTGCCACATAATCCACATATTTTATTGCTTCCCTCAGT
>CAZVSZ010000010.1:0-22840 GCA_964630095.1 uncultured Thermoplasmata archaeon
CTCCCCAAGATAAATTGTGGAGCATGTGGTCATCCCACATGCATGGAATGCGCCCACGCCATTGCAAGGGGCGATTCCCCATATAACGCTTGCCGTGTGTGCGGGCCACAAAATCACGAGAAAATAAAAGAAGTAATAGAAAAGAGGTGGTAAAAAATGTATGGATATTATGGCTATGGATATGGATACTACCCCTACGGATATGGTCCTGGCTTCGGCTGGGGACGTGGTTGGGGTAGAGGAAGAGGATTTGGTCGTGGAGCTGGTTATGGCCGCGGAATGGGATTCGGAAGAGGATATGGATATGGTGCCACCCTGGGATATTGCCCATGGACCGGCATGCCGAGAGGCTGGAGATGGATGTATCCTTATGGAGGATACGGCTATTATGGATATGGAAACCCCTACGGCTATCAAGTGCCACCCTATGGTAATCAGCCCTATGGATATCCGCCATATTCCCCCTATGGAAACATGCAATATGATGAGAAGAGAGCACTTGAAGATGAAGAAAAGTATTTAGAGGAGAGATTAAAGGAGATAGAAGAGCGTCTGAAAGAACTGAAAAGGTGAAAAAAATGAAGATTGCAATAACAGCCGATGTACCCGATGAAAAATCACCAGTATCTCCAATTTTTGGGAGATGTGGTTACTATGCGATATATGATACCACAAATGATAAATTAGAATTTATACCAAATCAGGCAGGTATGTATGCAAGAGGTGCAGGAATACAGGCAGCCCAGTTTCTTGTTTCGCAGGGTGTTTCAATGGTTATAACCTCAGGAGTTGTTGGACCGAATTCATCCATGGTATTATCACAGGGTGGTGCCAGAATAGTAAATAATTTTGGAGGCACTGTAAGAGATGCCATAGAAATGGCAAAGTCTGGACATCTTGAAGGGAGGGAAACAAGAGCACCATATCCAATGTATGCACCTCCGCAACAAGTAGCACCTTTCCCAATGCAAATGACGAAAGAGGAAGAGATAAAAATGTTAGAAGAGGAGAAGAATGCAATAGAGGAAAGATTAAAGGAGGTAAAGAAGAGATTGAAAGAGTTGAAAAAATAATCTTTTATTTTCATTTTTAATAATCACTACATAAAATTTAAATAATCTCCGTAGATATTTTTTTGATGCGTATAAGAACGGGAATTCATGGATTTGACGAAATTGTGCAGGGAGGCTTAATCCCAGACCGCGTTTATATAATCGCCGGCCCTCCTGGGGCTGGAAAGACAACCTTCGGAAGTCAATTCTTGGTACAGGGAGCAAAGGAGGGAGAAAGAGGGCTGTATGTATCCCTTACTGAAGACCCCAGAAATATAATTGAGGACATGTCCTCCTTTTCTTTTAACATAAAAAGATACACCCTTGCAGGAATGATTTTGTTCATTGACATGGGACCTCTGAGCATCCAGTATTTGAATGCTGTAAAGAATAAAGATAGCTTCAAAGGTACCTACGCCCAGGAGGTTTTCAAAAAAATAAGTTCCATAGTGAAAATAAAAGGGATAAAAAGGATAGTGATAGATTCTGTATTAACCCTAAGATACGGCAGCGGAAGCAAGGAAGATCAGAACAAAGAAATTGCAAGGTTTTTCCGTAGTTTGAAAGATTTGAAGGCAACATCACTTATACTCTCCGAAATGACAGATTTATCCAACTACAGCCCAGAGCATTATATGGCCCATGGAGTGATTTTTTTGCACAATTTTCTGAACGGAAATAAGATGGTCCGAGCGTTGCAGGTAATAAAAATGAGGGGGACAAAACATGATTGTGATATGCACAGGATGGAAATAAGCGTAGATGGTGTTAAAGTATATCCCGAGATGGTGTGAAAAATGGTTAGGTGTCCTGTTTGTGGATCAAGAGATGTTACGAAACTTAAAACAGGTAATTACAGATGCAATTCCTGTGGGTTAGTGTTCTATCCGGAGAGAGATGCAATAGTAGATATGCGTGATTTGATAGAATCAAATGATCTTACCCCGGAAGAAATTGTTGCGGTAGGAGAGAAAATCAAAGATGCTTCTGAACTTATTGGAAAAAAGATGTTTGGAGAGAATATTAGAAAGGTCTTTAAGGATATGCATTCCATAGAGGAAGTTGTCTCGCAGTATGATGAGAACCAGATGGTATATGGTGTGTTCGTTGATTTCAAAGGCAGCATCAAGGGCATATTTTTGATAATAATTCCTGAGGATGATGCCCTCCGTATGATGAAAAAGTATGGTAGCGATATCGTTACATCACTTAAGAAATTTGGAGAAGAAGCAGGGGAATATTTCAAGACAAAATCATCCATTGATGTGGAGATTGGAGATGTTTACATTGCATACGATAACATCTCATCAATCATGAATTACCTCCTCTCCGAAGTGGGGGAAAATAAAAGTTTATTATTAAATGTAAAGTTTATTTTTGAAAATACAAAAGAAGGAGATATGATATTTGCACTAAAAAAGGAGAGTATAAATCTTTTGAGAAATATTATTTAATACCTCTTTCTCTGGGGGGATATGTTATTATATATTGCACTCTCCCGGTGACTACTCACGGAGGTTTATAAAATATGCAAACATGGATTACTCAAACCATGACAAATAGAGAAGAAATTTACACTTCCCGCCATGGAAAAGGGGGGTCAAAAACGAAAAGGTATCAATAGAAAACACAAAAGTTTCAATTGTTAGCAATTATGCATTGCCTACGGCATCATAGGGGCAGGTGTACTTGCGACCCTCAGGGTTATTCGTTGAGTTCAAGAAAAACTAATCTCTTTCCGATAAAACACTTTCTCCTTAGAGAAAGGGTAGCACCTGAGAAAAACATTAATAATTTACAGGATATACCCAAGGCAAATGAAGATAAGACAGCCGATTGTGAGTGTCCTCGGGCATGTGGATCATGGAAAAACAACCCTATTAGACAGAATTAGGGGCACATCAGTGGCTCGGAGAGAGGCTGGGAAAATAACACAGCATATTGGAGCAACAGAAGTTCCAATTGAGGCAATTTATGAAATTTGTGGAAATTTGATAAGAAAAAAATTCAAGGTTCCAGGTCTTCTTTTCATTGATACTCCAGGGCATGAGGCATTTACCACTCTGCGTGCTCGCGGAGGGGCTTTGGCGGATCTGGCTGTTCTTGTAATTGATATAAATGAGGGAGTAAAACCACAAACTGCAGAATCCATTAATATATTGAGAAGGTATAAAACTCCATTTGTAATTGCAGCAAACAAAGTTGATTTAATAGACGGATGGAAAGGGGGTAATGAGCCATTCATAATTGCGATAAAAAAACAGAAAGAGGATGTTCAGGAAATTCTTGAGGAGAAGATGGCAGGAATAATAGAAAAGATGTATGAATTCGGATTCTCATCGGATAGATACGATAGAATAAAGGATTTTACAAGAAATATTGCAATTGTGCCAATGAGTGCAAAAACAGGGATGGGTATTGCAGATTTACTCTTAATTCTTGTTGGTCTTGCAGAGAGATTTTTGGAAGAGAATTTGAAATCTGAAGAAGGTGCAGGAGAGGGGACCGTTCTTGAAGTGAAGGAGGAGCGAGGATTGGGAAAGACAATTGATGTAATAGTTTATTCAGGCACATTCAGAAAAGGTGATACCATAGTTGTGGGGAGCAGTGATGAGCCAATAGTAACAAAGATTAAAGCGATACTAAGAGCAAAACCGCTGGACGAGATGCGTGACCCGAGAGATAGATTCATGAGTGTGAATGAAGTCCACGCCGCCTGTGGAATTAAAATTGCAGCACCAAATCTTGAAAATGCACTTGCTGGCTCTCCAGTTATCGTTGCAGGCAGAAATATAAATCAGGCTATTGAAAAAGTAAAAAAAGAGATGAAAATGGATATGAAAGTGGATGAAGAGGGAGTAATAATAAAGGCAGATACTCTTGGCTCCCTTGAAGCAGTTTATTATGAGTTAAATCAGGCAGGGGTACCAATTAAGAAAGCAGATATAGGGGATATATCAAAGAGAGATGTTGTTGATGCAATGACGATAAATAATCCTCTTTATCGTGTGATTTTGGGATTCAATGTTCGCATTCTCCCAGATGTGGAATTTGATGAGAAGAGAATTAGAATATTTACAAGCAACATAATTTACAAGATAGTTGAGGATTATTTGAAATGGAAGGAGGAGAAGAAAAAAGAAATGGATATGGAAAAAAGGAAAGAAATTACATTTCCCGGCAAGTTTAAAATTCTTCCAGAATATATATTCAGGTTATCAAAGCCTGCAATAGTTGGGGTTCGTGTTTTAAGCGGCAGAATACGGGTTGGGCAGAGAATTCTAAGAGATGACAATCGTGTTGTTGGAAAAATAAAGAGCATAAGAAAGGATGATAAGAATGTTGAAGAGGCGATAATGGGAGAAGAGGTTGCTATTGCGATAGATGGTGTAACCATAGGAAGACAGTTGAAGCCTGATGAAATCTATTATATTGATATTTCAGAGGAAGAGGGAAGAAAGTTGCTGAAGATGAATTTGAGTTATGAGGATAGTGAAGTTCTTGATGAAGTTGCAAGAATAAAAAGGAGGGAGAAGCCATTTTGGGGTATGTAATAAGTACACTAAGCCATGTATTAACTATTTCTGCGAAAATATTATATATGTTAATATGGATAGCGTACAGGGATGGTAATGAAAATAATAAATTTATATATCATCGCAGTTATTCTTCTTAATTTAACTGTTGTTGGGAATTTTGGCATCATGAGCTCAGCATCAGATTCTCAAAAAATGAGAATTGGAGTGGATAAGAATATCCCTCCGTATTCGTATATTGAAAATGGTGAGTTAAGAGGGTTCAACGTGGATATCCTCAAAGCAATGGAAAAATATATGAATTATACTATTGATATTATTCCATTGGACTGGGATAACGCTGTGGATGCGCTCTTAGATGGCTCAATAGATGCTCTATGTGGGATAATTCCCACATCTGAAAGAAACAGTAGTTTTGATTTCTCCGAGAGATACATATCAATTGATTACTACCTATTTCAAAATAAAAAAATACATCCAATAGAAAATATATCCGATATTGGTCAGGGATACAGAGTTGTGGTTATAGAAGATGATATCTCAGAGAGTTATGTAAAAGACAACCTTAAAAATGTTACAATAATAGAATCTGCTGATGCTTTAAATGCGCTGATAATGGTGGATAAAGGATTTGCAGATGTATTTATTGGAGAAATACATACATCATCATATTTCATATCAAAAATGAATCTTCGCAATGTGAGAATAACAAACTTTAAGGTAATATCTGATAGTGCTGCAATTGCAGTTAAAAAAGGCAATAAAAACATCCTCCACAACATAAATTTCTCCTTAAACAAAATTAAGGAGAGTGGGGAATACACAAGAATATATTCTAAATGGTTCTCGGAGAGAAATACCACTGAGAAGAACTGGTATCGATATTTTATTTATACTCTGTATGTGGGTGTAGGTATACTTGTCGCTCTGGGGATTTTATTTGTGCATGATAGACTGGGTGCAAGAAAAATAAATAGATTGGAAGTGGTTCAGAAAATCCTTTTAAGAAATATCCCTGTGGGAATAATATATCTAAAAGACTCAGAGATAGAATTTGCAAACAAATATGCCCTTGAGACTTTGAAAATAAAAACAAAAGATATCAAAAGATTAAATATTAGTGAATGGGCTGAGAAAAAAGGGGAAGTAAATATACCAACAAAAAACGGGGAAAAATGGTTGATTGTAAGTTCTGTGAAATATAAGGACAGAAAGATGATAATATTCGTGGATATAACAGAAAATAAAATTATGGAATTGAGAGATAAGGCAAGATTTCAGTATATGAACATTGTTTTGGATAAAATAAGAAATCCCGTTCAGAACATACTCACCGCCTCTGAAAGGATTGAAGATAAGGAGATGCAGAAAATAATAAAGAATAATGTGAAAAAACTCTCTGAGATTCTGAGTAAAGAATTTCCTGAGTGAGAAGAGCCAAGTGCCCGGAGTAAGCCCCCTTCTGTTGAGGGGACACCAAGGTTTCCCCTTCAAACCCCTTCCTTTAAGGGAAGAGGGTAGAGGGAGAAAACGTGGGTGTCTCCCTTGGTGGCATTCGTCTTAGCGCCCTACCTGTCCCTCGTCAGACAACTCATCAGGACGATTTGGGCTTGCTCCGCCGGGGTCAGCCGTTTCATCAAATCCCACAGAAATGTCATCCGCAGGGAATCATCCTATCTGTGGGCTGTGTCGTTTCTGCTCTGTTGCCATCCCTCTCGGGACCTCTGCTTACACAGAGCCGACTGCCTGATAGAGGGGGGACTTTCCTCAGGAGGAGACGCCTACGCTAAGTCCTGCTAAGCAGGACAAGCTCGCAACTATAGTTGCTCGTTTTCCTTCCAATCTCTTCCCTTTCGGAAATATAGAGCCGCAGATATCTCTCCCGTGGCCACCCTCGGGCTCTTGGCTCAATAATAAAAGAAGATGTGTATTAAATACTTTTCTCTTCCTCGGTGAAAATTTTTTATTCTTGATATCATGACCATGAGGTGATGATATGAGATGGAATGAAAAGACATTTGCAAAATTCTCATATTTGGATAATGTGAGTATAACCAAGGATGGAAATTTAGTTGCCTATGTTCTGAAGAAGGTAAATATGAAAGAGAATAAATACGAGAATACGATTGTGATAGAAGACCTGAAAAATGGGAAAAGGAAATATGTGGAAGATGCAGTAAATCCAAAATTCTCACCAGATGGAAAGAAAATGCTCTATCTTCACACGGATGAGGAGAAGAAAAAGAGTGATTTATATTTACTTGAGATTGATACGATGACCTCAAAGAAACTGATTGAGGCGAAAAATATAAAGGGGATGGACTGGAATAAAGATTCAAGAAAAATATTGATTCTCTATTCAAAAAAATTAGGAGATGAGGATTTTTATTATGATGATAGCATCCCTGTATGGTTCAATGGGGAGGGGTTCAGGGATATGGAGAAAAACATAATTCAGATATACGATACCGAGGGAGAAGTGGATATTGAAGAATTTGAAGATAAATATGTTACAAATGCCCTCTGGCATGGAAATGAGATTATATACGGCGTGGCAAAAAGAGAAAATCCATTTAACCTGTTTGATATTTATTCGTACAGAGGAAAGAAAAAGAGAATCTTTGAGAATGTTTCATTCGTTCCTCAGGATTCAAATGGGAAAACTCTTCTTTTTTTGGGGAAGAAGAAAAAGAAATATCTGAGTGAGCATTATTATCTTCTGACCTACGATGGGAAAAAATTGAAAAATATAAGCGAGAAATATGGAAGGGAAAATTATATGGGAAAACTGGATAGCAAAGGAAATGTTTATTCTTTAACATCTGAGAGTGGGAATCTTGTTCTTGAGAAATTTGAAGGAGAGAGGAGAGTAAGAATAATGGAGAAAGATTGCTATGTATATTCTCTTGATGTCAGTAGAGATGGAAAAATTGCATTTTTAAAGATGAGCGATGTGGAACTTGGAGAACTATATATTTATGATGGAAAGATAAGAAAAATCACATCCTATAATTCGGAAATACTCAAGAAGTTGAAGCCAAAGAAGCATATTCATTTCCAGTATGAAAGTTTTGATGGAAAAAAGATTGATGGCTGGTACATAAAGCCAAAAAAGGGGAAGAAAAAATTACCACTTGTTGTATTTGTGCATGGTGGTCCTAAGGGAATGTACGGGCATTACTTCCATCTCAATGCTCAACTTCTGGCTGATAACGGATTCTATATCCTATTCACAAATCCCCGTGGCAGTGGTGGATATGATGAGAAATTTGCACTAAAAGTGATAAACAGAACAGGGATGGAGGATTTCAAAGATATTATGAACGGATTGGATTATATAGTAAAGAGGGAAAATATTGATGAGAACAGAATAGGAATAACGGGAATAAGTTATGGAGGGTATATGACAAACTGGGCAATAACACAGAGCGATAGATTCAGGGCCGCGGTGAGTGAGAATGGAATATCTTACTGGTTCACCAGTTATGCCTTCTCCGATATTGGACTATGGTTTGATAAGGAAATAATAGGTGATGATCCAATGAAGAATGAAAACTACAGAAAATTGAGTCCGATTTTTTATGCGGATAAGGTAAATACCCCGGTTTTGTTCATTCACAGTTTAGAAGATTACAGATGTCCTCTTGACCAGTCTCTAATGTTCTACAATGTTCTAAAATCCATGGGAAAAGAAGCATATATTGCCATATTCAAGAAGGGAGAGCACGGTCACAGTGTAAGGGGAAAGCCCAAACACAGGATGAAGAGATACAAAATATTTCTGGAATTCTTCTTAAAGAAATTAAAGGAAGGAAAGGAATTCAAGATTGAGGAGATTATTAAAGAAAAGGATTGAAGATAACTGCGAATCTTTATAATCTATGAAAATATACTGTATGCATGAAGAAAGAAGAGATATTAAAAAAAGCGAGAGAATTGGGAAAGGAAATAAGAGAAAGCGATGAATACAGGGAACTTGTAGCGGCTCAGAATGAACTTGATAAAGATGGTGAAACTCAGAAATTTTTAAAAGAATATGAGGAGAAGAGAAAAGTATTGGAAATGAAGCAGATGACAGGTCAGAATATAGATGAGGAGGTAAAAGGTTTACAGGAGATTGAGCAAAAGGTCATGGAGATGGAGAGCATGAAGAGATATTCCGATGCGGAGAATAAATTTAAGGGACTCATTGATGATGCAAACAAGGAGATAGTAAAGGCGATGGAGGAAAAGGAATAAATACTAAAAAATCAATTCCTAACTCTATGAATCCGAGGGTTAAGGAGATAGGTGAGAAGATACGAAATATGGAAATCAGGGGAGCAGGTAAGATAGCAAGAAGTGCATCGGATGCTCTGAAATATTTTAGCATGGATTTTAGGGGAAATAAAGAGGAATTCATGGAAGAATTGAGAAATGTGAGAGATTATCTACTCTCAACAAGACCAACAGCAGTTTCTTTAAGAAATGCTGTGTATTATATCATAAACAGAATGAAAGGAGAAGATGTTGAAGAGTTGAGAGAGAGCATAATAAAAAATGCTGAAGATTTTATAGAATCATCATTGAACGCAATTGAGAAGATTGGAAAATATGGAGCAGAGAGAATTCCCGATAATTCAACAATTTTAACGCATTGTAATTCAATGGCTGCCCTTCAGGCGATAATCCAAGCACATAGAGATGGGAAGAGGATTAAGGTGATTGCAACAGAAACGAGACCATGGTTGCAGGGGCATGTAACAGTAAGAATCCTATCAGAGGAGGGAATAGATGTGACAATGATAGTTGATTCTGCAGTTAGGTATTTTATGAGGAATGTAGATATTGTTGTTGTGGGGGCAGATACCATTGCCAGCAATGGTGCAGTTATAAACAAGATTGGCACATCTCAGATTGCTCTTATAGCCCATGAAGCAAGAGTTCCATTCATAGTATGCGCTGAAACTTACAAATTTTCCCCTGAAACAGTTATAGGAAAATTGGTGGAGATTGAAGAGCGTGACCCGGGAGAGATTGCAAACCCTGATGATTTTCCGGGTGTTAAGTTCCGCAATCCGGTTTTTGATGCTACGCCACCGGAATATATAGATGCAATAGTCACAGAGAAGGGAGTGATATCCCCATATTTAGCATACGAGATAATAAAGGAGGTGATGAATTTTGGAACTGAAAGTTAAGAGAATAGATATAGAAGTTGGGGGCTATGAAGTAATTGTTAATGAGGAGGATGCGAAGGAACTTGGATTGCATCCACAGGATAGGGCAAAGATAACAAGAAAAGGACATATAACAACTGCAATTGTGAACATCTCGCAAAGCATGATAAAGAGAGGGGAAATAGGTTTGTTTGTTGAGATAAGCGGGAAAATAGGAGCTAAGAATGGAGATATTATAAAAATTACACCAACATCAAGACCTTTAAGTGTTGATTATATAAAGAAAAAGATAAATGGTGAGAAGTTGAGCAAGGATGAGATTTACTCAATAGTAAGAGATATTGTGGATGACAACCTCTCTAACATTGAATTGGCATCTTATGTGACTGCAATTGAGATAAGGAGCATGGATATTGATGAGACACAATGGGTTACGGAAGCGATGGTAAATACTGGAGAAACTTTAGATTTTGAATACACAGTATTTGATGTTCACAGCATTGGTGGAGTTCCAGGAAACAAATATGCTCCAATTTCTGTGCCAATAGCATCATCTGCAGGATTAAAAATTCCAAAGACATCATCAAGGGCAATAAGCAGTGCATCAGGCACAGCAGATTTGATGGAAGTATTAACAAATGTAAATTTAAGTGTGAAGGACATCAAGAGAATTGTGGATGAAGTAGGCGCAACCCTTGCTTGGGGAGGCTCGGTTAATCTTGCACCTGCAGATGATAAAATTGTTCGGGTTGAATATCCTCTTGGGTTGGACCCTCATTCACAGGTACTTGCAAGTGTGATGGCAAAGAAGAAAGCAGTTGGAGCGGATTTTCTAATTCTTGATATTCCAATGGGTCCAGAAACAAAGGTTCCCAATGAGCGGGTTGCAAGAAGATATGCAATGGATTTCATAGAATTGGGGGAGAGATTAGGTATAACAGTTGAGGCTGCTGTAACCTATGGAGGTCAGCCAGTGGGGCGTGCTATAGGCCCCGCTTTAGAGGCAAGAGAGGCCATGATGGCTTTGGAGGGAAAGGTGGTAAGCAATTCTCTTATTGAAAAATCCACGGATATTGCAGGCATGCTTCTTGAACTGGGAAATGTTGTGAATAGAGGCGAAGGAAAAGATGAGGCAAAGAAAATATTGAAAAGTGGAAAGGCAAGAGATAAATTTTTAGAGATAATAAATGCTCAGGGATCAAGAGGGTTTGAGAAAAGTGATGATATTCCCATTGGAAAATACCAGTATGATATTTTAGCGAAGGAAGGGGGATATATATCAATAGTATCAAATAAAAGTATTGTAAAGATTGCGAGGGCTGCGGGAGCTCCTCGGGATAAGGGAGCAGGAATATTGCTTCACAGAAAGAAAAGTGAGAAGGTGGAAAAGGGAGAGAAGATATTCACCATCTATGCGGATTCAAAGGTAAAATTGGAAGAAGCAGTAAAAATTGCCAAGAGTCTTGCCCCCCTTCAAATTGAGGGAATGTTACTTGAAAGGATTCCATCGTACAAAAAATGAAGTTAAGATATGTGAGACTTGGTAATATGAACGATGATCTCATAGGGAAGAAAATAATAACCGAAGGGAAGATAGAAGTAGTTTATCCCATAAAAGAAGATTTATTTAAAAATTATATATTTGTGGATTCAATGAGTCCTGTACAGAGATCCATATACATGATTATGGATTCAACTACAAGGAAATACAGGATAACAGATGGTAATGTGAGTTTATATCTCTTTGATGCTCCTCCCTTCCTGTTTGAGGGGCAGAGAATAAGACTTGTGGCAAAGGTGATAAAATATCATAATTCAATTGCTCTGAAATGCAAGAAAATAATTTAAATACAGGTATTCTCTTTCGCAATTCATGAGGTGCAGGATAAAGATGGGAGATATGCGTCGCACTATAATCCCCGTGGATTATCACTATCCCATGTATTCCTATGTTTACAAGACCATTGGGGAGGGAAATCCTGCCCTTGCCACAGAAATACATGATATGGAGGGACACAAACCTTATACATTTTCAGAAATTGTTAACCCCGGACATATAATAAATGGAAAAAATCTGCAATTTCACAATGATATCGGTTTTTTTGTTTTCACATCCCACAGGGAGGATGTTATGGAGGCCTTTGTGACAGGGGCATTGAAATATGGATATGTGGAGATAAAAAACAAGAGATTTCCTATAACAGAGATAAAAATTCTGGAAGAGCCGAAATATAGAAGCAAGATGATTTTCAAAACTTTATCGCCCATAGTGATATCTGCATCCCGTGATGAAATTGAAAGAGGAAAGAAAAAAGAACTGTATCCAACGGATGAAGAATGGTACCTGTTTTTCAATAAAAATATGAAAAAGAAATATTTCCAGTTTTTCGGTGAGGAGAAAGAGGGGGAATTGAATATAAGAATTCTGAATGCAAAGCCAAAAAAATATCATGTACCGGGACCCACGACAGGATTCAAGATGACATTTGAAATATGGGGAGATAGAGAACTGATTAAATTGGGATATCAATCAGGATTTGGAAGGAGAACCGCTCAGGGATTTGGGTGTGTGGAGGTTGCGAAGAAATAGAGGGTTTTATGCAAAGATTTATAAATTAGTAATGCATTACTTAGTAATATGTTACTAAAATTTGTTGATAGAGAAAATGAATTGAACGCTCTGGAAGATTATTATGAGAATAGGAAATCGGCGTTGATTATAGTATACGGGAGGAGGCGGATAGGAAAGACTGAGTTAATTAAAAAATTCATAAAAGATAAGCAGGCATTTTATTTTCTGGCAAAGCAAGAGACGATAGAGTTAGAATTTGAAAGATTTAAAGAAAAAATTGCAAAAAAATACAATATTTTCCTTGAGGCAAAAAACTGGGAGGAACTATTTAAAGAAATAGAACGAAAAATAAAAGGAAAAATGATTATTGCAATAGATGAATTTCCCTACTGGATAATAAAAGATAAGGGCATTATATCTGAATTTCAATATTTGTGGGACGAGATACTCAGCAAACAGAATATTATGCTTATTCTCTTAGGCTCCTATGTCAGTATAATGGAGCAGGAAGTTATTGGATACAAAAGTCCACTTTACGGGCGGAGAACAGCACAGATTGAGGTAAAACCTCTAAGTGTGAAATACTTGAAAGATTTTTTCCCAAAGTATGAGATTGAGGATATAATACAAATATATGGTGCCATTGACACCATACCGTATTATTTAGTGCAATTTGATGAAAATAAGAGTTTCTGGAATAATGTTGAGGATACATTTTTAAATCCCACACATCCCCTTTATCAGGATGCCGAAATCCTTCTTTCGGCGGAACTGAGAGAATACAACACATATTTTAACATAATAAAGGCAATCATTGATGGGGCAACGAAATTAAGCGAAATAGCGGATAAGGCAAGGGTGAACATAACGAATATTTCAAAATATCTCAATGTCCTGATAAGACTTAAGATAATAAAGAAAATCAAGCCAATAACCTCCTCGCCCAAAGAAAAGAATTATCTCTATGAACTCAATGATAATTATTTCAGATTCTGGCTTACTTATGTGTATCCCTATAAGGAAGAAATAGAGATGAACAGGGAAGAACATCTGAGATTCATAAAGAACGATTACCCAAGGTATATGGGAAAAATCTTTGAATTGTTTATAACGAAAACCCTAAATGATGTTGTTGGTATGAAATTTTCAAAGATTGGCAGATGGTGGCATAAAGGAGAGGAGATAGATATCATTGGTATAAACGAAAGAAAAAATGAAATACTTTTTGGAGAGGTTAAGTGGAAAGAAGGCATCGATGCAGAAAAATTATTGTGGAGTTTGAGGAAGAAGGCGGAGAAAGTGGAATGGAAGGGAAAAAGGAAAGAATATTATGCAATATTCGCAAAATCTTTCAGAAAGCGAACAGATGATGCCCTTTGTTTTGATCTTAATGATATTGCCAATCAAATAAACGAGGATGCTCACAAAAGGTTTAAATAGAATAGAAAAATCCTATCTCATAATAAAATGGATGGTGATATCCATAGATAATGAACATAGTGATTTGGGGTTAGAATTTACGGGGAACTGGTTCATTGATGCAGGTATTTTAGGATTTGTGAATTTGATGGAGGAGGTGTACGGAGATCTCTGGATTAAGGAATGGAAAGAAGGACATCCTGAAGACAAAGATATAGATTTTCTTTTCGTTCTTCAGGAAAAAATAAAAAAGTTAGAATAAGACCATGGTGGGATTGAAATTACACAAAACTTAAATATTAATTCGCATTTGTGTAAATAATGAGACAGAGAAGAAGAGGAAGGAGAAGGTCTCCAAGGTGGGTTTCCTACATACCAAAGAGCAGTGGGTATGCACCTGTCAATTCTCCATATACAAGAAGTATTGTAATCACATATTCAGAGCTTGAAGCAATGCGTCTTGTTGATGTAGAAGGGCTCACTCAGGAGGATGCATCTTTAAGAATGGGAGTATCCCGAAAAACGCTGTGGAACGATTTAAAAAGTGGAAGGAAGAAGGTAGTTATGGCGATATTGAATGGCTGGAATATAGAGATAAGAGGAGAAAACTATTATTTGAGGGAGGGATGAAAATGAGTGAAAAAGAAGAGGATTATCTAAAGGCGATATACGAAATTGTAAAGAACAGGGGATTTGCAAGGAGTGTTGAGATTGCAGAGAAATTAAATGTAAAGCCCTCAAGTGTGACAGATATGCTAAAAAAACTTCAGGATAAAGGATTGATAAAATATGAAAAATACAGGGGAATTCTAATAACTGAAGAGGGTAAGAAAATTGGTGAAAAATTGATAAAAAGAAGCGAAATTTTGAAGGATTTTTTTGTGATATTTGGGGTAAAAGAGGAAAATGCAAGGAAAATTGCCCACAGGGCAGAGCATTATATAGATGATGACAGTTTTGATAAGATTGAAAAATTTGTGAAATTCATAGGGGAATTCAGGGAAAATCCAAGATGGCTTGAGCATTTTCAAGAGTTTATAAAAACTGGAAAATTACCAGAATGTGAAAGATTGAAAAAGGATTAAATAATTGAAAGAAATAGGGAAAAGAGGGCTCGTGGTCTAGATGGTTATGACGTCGCGCTTACAACGCGGAGGTCCCCGGTTCAAGTCCGGGCGAGCCCACTTATGATGGTAATTCATTTTACTTCTGTGTCGTCAACGCAGGATATTGCGAAATCAATATTGAAAGAAAATGTGGCTATTGTGGCCGATGAGATGAAAAATGGATATGGAAGAATGAGAAGAAAGTGGTATGCTCCCTATGGTGGGCTCTGGATGACTGCAATTTTCAAAAAAATTGAAAATCCTCAAATTATGAATCTTGCAGGTGGAATTGCAGTTGCAAAATCCCTTGAAAATTTTAATATAAAGACGGGTTTGAAATGGCCTAATGATGTGCTACTTAATGGAAAAAAACTATGTGGGATAATGGGAGAAGTTTATGGAGATTTTATCCTTCTTGGAATTGGGATAAATTTGAAAAATGAGATACCAGATGAACTCAGGGATATTGCAGTAAACGCTCCTGCCTTGGATAGGAATTCTCTTCTTCCCATTCTTTTGGAAAATCTTGAAAATGAAATAAAAAAGAAAAAGGAAGAGATAATTGAAGACTGGAAAAAATATGATATTACTCTTGGGAAAAAGGTAAAGATCATTGATGAAAAAAAGGAAATTATTGGCATCGCCTGTGGCATTGATGATAATGGATTTTTAATTTTAATTAATGATAAAAAAACAATAAAAGTATTTGCAGGGGATTTAAGATTTCTCTGAATCACTCATATTTCATACTGAATTTTCCATCACTTCTCAATAGATAGGTAAAGTCGTATCCATCTTCTTTTATTTCTCTTATTATCTTCCTCGCTTCCCTTATTTTACCTTTTTCAATCAAATATTTTAGATACTTTATACAGTAATCCACAGATACATGATACTTACACAATGTTGCAATATCTCCCTCAGCGAACGCTATCTTCACTTCCCTATCAATTTTATCATACCCTCTTTTTCTCCTGTATTTTGCCCATATAATGAGAAGGGATGGGAGAACAATAAGTGAAGATAAAAATGCAAAGAATATTGAGAATGATAAGATTAAGGCAAAGTTACTTAAAGGAGGTATTGAGGAAAGTGACATTATTCCTATTGCAGTTATAGTCGTTGCGGATGCACCTATTAACCCTTTTCCAATTCTACCCGTGGCACGATGAAGTGCAAGAGATATATCATAATATTTTGAGGATTCTTCAACAAATCTATGGGTTATATGAATACCATAATCCACTCCAAGACCAACACATAAAGAGGCAATGGTATTGGTCATGACATTAAGTGAAATGTTTAGAAAATACATCAGTAGCCAGTTCCATGTTACAACAAGCATTATTGGTATGGCTGCAATTATCCCCAAGATAAAACTACCCTTTGTTGATTTGAATAAAATTATCAGGACTATTATGGCAAATATAATTGCTACTGTTAGTGAGCGAATCTGATTCTCGTTAATCTCATCAATTGATGATTTTCCTGTTATTGCATCACCTGCAATTTCCACATTTACATATTTTTTCAGTTCTTTGGAATCATCGCTCAGTTCTTTAACAAGAGCATCAACCCTTTTCAAATCATGTGAATCTGTGTGAATTATGAAAATCCCCTTATTTCCCCGCAGAACTGAATTAATCTCGGGTTTTAGCATGTCATACATCTTCGCTATGTTCTTATCTGGTATTCCATCATGGTTCACATCACTTTCTTCAAACAATTTTAGGAATTTTTCATTGTAATATATTTCTCCTCTTTTCGCATTTGCATATTTTTCTATTATGCTCCATGGCGAAATTACAGGATAATTGTGAACAACGGTCATATCATTTTCAATATTTCTCTGAGTATCTGCCATCGCCTTCAGAACCTGTGGGGATGACAAATTACCCTCCATGTAGATATATGAAATCTCAACAGTGGAATTGAAATTTCTCTCGTAAAAATGATAATATTGCACTATTTCACTGTTCTGGGGAGCCATATCCTTCAGGTTAAATTCTGTGTTCACATAATTCAGAGAAACTACTCCTGCAATACTTAGAATCACTGCAATTGCTATTACCCCGTATGGATTTTTATCAGCCATTTTGGCACCTATTTCAGCAAATTTAAATTCCACAATCTTATTTCTCCTCCTTGAATCCACAAGCATGTTAGCGGCTGGCAAATAAGTATTCATAACTATAAACGAAAAGAGGAGCCCTATGGATGCAAGAATTCCAAATCTTCTTATATCTTCCATATTTGAAATTGTGTTTGCCATAAATCCCGCAATGGAGGTTACTGTGGTGAGAATCAAAGCACTACCAACAGTGGATATGGTTATTATGACTGCCCATTTTTTATTTTTCATCATCCTTTCTTCCATATATCTGAGAGTAACATATATTCCATCATCAATACCTATGCCAACCAGCATTATGGGAACTGCAAGTGTAATTGGGTCAAAGTTCCATCCAATCAGAGAGGAGAAAGCAAATAGCCATATCAATACGATTATTACCGCAGAAAGGGATAGAAGAACATTTCTCAGGTTGTTATAAACGAAGAACAGAATTATTATAAGAAAGAGCAGTGATAGCGGGAGAAATGAAAACATATCATGCTTTGCTGTGTCTTCAATTTTTTTAACTAGAATATTAGAGCCGAGGACATGAAATTCTACATTTTCATTTTTATTCTCATCCACGGTTCTTTTTATATTCCATTCATCCTCATCATTTTCTAATTCAATTATTATTAGAGAGGATAAATGATCTTTTGATAAAAGAGTATTAATATACATACTCCCATCATGAAAGTAATCTTCAATCATTCTCAATGAATAGGTTGAGTTCTCGTAATCATCCAAAAGTTCTGTTGTATTTTGAATTCTTAGAGAGATTGATGAGAGAATATTGGTTAAATTTTTTGAATCATTGCAAATTGTACTGTATTTTCCCTCTATAAAAAGAATATCATCGTTCAAATTGTGAAATTGTAAAATTGTATCATTTATTGCCAAAGTGTAATTTTTAATTATTTTTTCAATACTTTTGTTCTCATAATTTTCCATTCTTGTGATATTTCTATCTATTTCCACCTGAGTTTTATTTTTCACTTCATTTATCAAATCATCAATTGTGTAGTTTTCAGGATTAAAACCCAAATTATCAAATTGAAAATTACAGGAATAATTATATTCAAAATTTTCAAGGGTGAGATAATCCCAGAGAATATTAGTGGAATTTTTCCAATACTCTGTATTCAGTGTTCTTTTATAAGATTTTAATGCTTTATAAAGTGGTTCCATATCCATGGAAGAGGAGCCATTTATTATCTGGTATGCTACAAGATTCCAAGAATCCTGTTTTATATCACTACTCTCATTCCTCATAAGTATGCTCTTCAGATTTTCCATAATATCTTTTATCTTTGAAAACATAATTTTCATGGCATAAAAATATCCTATTTTTTCCTCAATATCTTTAATATTTCCCTCTGCAAGATTCACGAGCTCAATGGGATAATTTGTATTATTATCTATATTTTCAATAGTTTTATTAACAAGAGGCAGTGCATCAATATCCATATTTCTCCCATAATTATTGATTTCCACCATTAAATTTGATACATTTATTGTTCTTCTTGTATAATTCACCATATCTTTCCAGTTTAGAGTTGAATTCTTGTAATTATAAAGATAGGAAAGATAATCATTTAGATAATCCCTCAGAGTTCCGATTGATTCATTTCTCCTTTCCCCTGTCTCATTTATTATTGAATTTACATTCTTTTCATTATTTTCAAATTGTGTTAGATTATAAGAATAATTTCTCCATTTTTGGGTATTATTCTCATAATTTTTTGAAGAATTGAGCATATTATCTCTTGAAAAGTTATATATTTCCCTTGCCAAGTTTTTATATCCCGAATAAATTAGTGCAAGAGCCATTTGAAATGAAATGTTGTAGGAGTACCATTCAAAAAAAGAGGTGTTGTAATTCTCCATCCCTATATTACACCTTGTAATATTGAAATTGAGAGCATCAATTGTATTATTCACAAATTCCAAACTGTAATTCTCTGGAATTTTGTATGATATATTTTCATTAACTCCATAATTTGTCATATTTTGATATATCTCTATTTCCTCAATCAGTATGTTTGTTGAATTCATCCTTGTTTCTTTGTATTTGCTTTCGTTGAGGATTGGAGCATATGAGAAATTTTCATCCATTCCGATTGTGAAATTCTCATTGGAGTAAGAAGGAAGAATTACAAAAATATTATATCCATCACTTCTAATACTTGAATTCTCAGATTTGTTCATATATTCATAGTTTGAAATTGCATCCTTTATTTTCTCCATATCCTCAAATACCCTACCATCAATGGTTATATTGACATTGGAAGGTAGGGAATTCTGAATTTCTAATAATTTTAGACCAGCAGCTATATAATCTGCAAGGGACTGTAGAGAAGATATATTGGATGATTCATTGATTCTCTTTTCCACATTCAGAATTTGTAAAATATCCTCCCTGTTCAATGCATAGCCGTCTTTGCTAACGGATACAATTATAACATTATCCTTCTCGCTTCCAAAGGTGTTAAGAATCTTATTGTAAGTTTGGTATGGTTTGTTTTTCAGTTCAAATCTTCCAACATCAACGCCTATCTTTATGCTTGAGGCATAATAACCAGATATAACTGTGGAAAGAATCACAAGGGAGACGACCAATTTGGGATGCTCTGCTATAAACTTTCCATACACAGATTAGATAAGAAATTGGAATTATTTATATGTTTGGGAGTTCAATTCAAATAAAAAATAAAAGAAGAAAATTAGACCTCGGGACCTTCTTCCTCTATCTCCGGTGCCTTCTCTTCAGGTACCTCTTTTTTCTCTTCCACCTCAAATGGCTTTGGTGCACTCTTCTTCTTGCTCACTGTAAATCCGCCTCCACGACCTTTCAAAAGAATAAATACGATTACTATACCAATCACCAGTGCTATGATCACAAGAATGAGATTTATGAATGTTGCCATTGGCATCCCAAGAATATCCTGCATAGCCCATGAGCCATACTGCACATTTACGCCCAACAGGTCATAGGTGCTAGGATGATACTCACTATCTTCAACCCACACCTCAATTGTTGTGTGTCCCCTCACATCCTTTGGTATCTTCAGATTTATATAGCCCTGAAGTTCGCTTTCTGAAATCATCTTGCTCCAGTGATAATCTGTGCCCACTATTGCCCAGTGAAGAAGGAGATTGTGAGGCGTGAAATCACCGTATTTTACAATGCTGTAACTTATTTTTATTTTCTCTCCTGGCTCGTATATCATATTCTGATATCTTGATTCTGTAACTATATGAGCATATACTTCAAAGCCAACAAATCTCTCTATCACGATAGAATTTGAAGTATAGTAACTTCCATCTATTGCCTCCACCATAACTTTATAATAATCCGAGTCTACACTTGGCACGGTGAATGCATATGTTGTGGATGATGTATTTGTCTCCGAGATTATTTTTCCATGGTCATCAATAACCTTGTAAATATACTGGGCTGGATGCATCACATTGCTTTCAAAATCAGTATAGATGTCTATTTCATCTCCTGCCTCCTTGTAATATGGCTGTGATGATTGGAGATAGAGATACCCATAATACACATCCGTATATATGTTATTTGTATCAACATCCCCTGTTGAGAAATATGTTGTTTCAACAACATTTAATTCTCCTGAGAAATTCACAGGAATAGTGTATTTTATTTCATCACTGCTGGTGGATTCATAGAATAACAGTTTATCCCCACCATATATTCCATACTCAAAATTCACTGCTTTAACATTTGAGGGTGTTTTTGTGATGACCTTTATATCCATTGTATCTCCACTAAGATACATATCCTTATCTAATTGAAGAGATGAACTTGCACCAGATTCTATATAGAATGTCCCCTGGGCTTTATATTTCTCATTTTCTATGCTCACCTGGGTATTAATATCTATTTTGGTTCCTATTTCAAGACTTGGGATTCTCCATATTATGTCCATGTGCCCTGCAACATCCGTTTTTCCTAAATTCGTGTAATTGTGGAACCATAGAAGTTTCCAGTGATTTGTGGCAGTGATATTCAAATACTCCACATTCACATTTCCTATGGATGAATATTCCCAGTATGGGTCACATCTTACAGATGTCCTCAAATCAGTTTTCACTCTTTTTCCCGGTGAGAGAGAGCCATCCAGAGGATTGTTTGATATGCTTGCATAGAGATGTCCCGTGTAGAAATACACATCCACCCTGGCATAATGCTTTCCTGTTGAATTTGTCTCATTGTATTCAACCCTTAAAATATATTCCTGATTTACACCGATTTTCTTTCCTGTAGCATTTTCATATTTGTTTAATGGCTGGGTATAAAATTCATTTTTATCCTCTGGATATGAGCCATAGTTCTCATTTGGGTCGCTTGCATTTATAAACCACCAGTTATAAGATGCACCTTTTAACACGCTATGGGTTTTCATCCAGTAAATTGTTACAAACACATGCATTTTCTCTGAGAGAAGATAGACACCCTTGTCAATCTTCACGGTGATATCCACACTGGTTACCTCAAAATATTCTCTCTGGATATAATTGCTCCCGTTGTAGAGATTCATGTAGTAATTTCCATCTCCCATATTGAGAGATACATTGAACACCACAACGCCGGATGAATCCGTGGTTACTGACATATTATTTCCTGTTGTAGGGTACACAACATTTCCTTTATTATCAGTAATGTTTATCAGGTATTCTTTGCTATTTTCTCCAGTGAGTTTGACCCACAGGGTTTCTCCACTAAGATATTTATTTGTTGTATGGGTATATTCACTTGGCCAGAACGCCAATCCCTGTCTTATTTCAATTTTTGTGCTTGCAAGAACGGTATTAGAAGTATGGGAGTCTCTCATATCTATTGTATGTGTCCCAACATTGAAATTGTTAGTATAAAATGTTTTATTTCCATCTCCTGTACTATTTGTGGTGATAGACCAATGGGGCCAAGGTCCATTAGAACCATCTATGAATATATAATAGGTTGTGTTGGCGTCTCCATGGATATATACGATTATATTCTCTCCCATCACATACACTGGTTTATCTGTCCATATTTTTTCATTTGCCCGCACTCCTGCTACTGCACTATTCCCTCCCTGCACTACTGTCAAAACACTCATCATTATGAGTGCTATCAATATCAGATATGTCCATATTTTCATTTTTAAATCACCATGATGGGTATTTTAATTAAAACATATAAAAATTTTGGTACAAAGTACGAATTACCAAGGCACATTTTTCTTTCCCATTTTATATCCAAGAATATTCACAGCCCGATGAAGAAGGGGAGTGATGATAAAGATTGTTAGTATTGGAACTATTTTCCAGAAATGGTTAAAGAACCAGAGGGGAAAGAAAATATAGAGAAGGAGCCATGCCACAACAACAAATGTTAATTGGTCAAGTAAGAAAGCCTTTCCTCCACTACCTATTCCAATTCTCCTCTTTATAAATGAGCCTATGGAATCCCCAAGCATTGCCCCAAATGATAATGTGAAAATAATGAAAAGAGATAAAATGAAATCCTCTGAGAAATAAGGAAACCACTGTTGGGGAAGATAGATGGATAAAAAATTTTGAAAAATACCGAATATTAAACCCACAAATGAGCCTCCCAAAAATCCTCTCCATGTTTTCCCCTTTCCAAGTATCCTGCGGTCATCCACAAAATTTTTCCCAAAGTCCATTGGGATCTTTCCTTTAAATATAACTGCTGCTGGATTTGGTATGTATGCTGGAAGCATGAGCCAGAGTGCGGCAACCATCTGGGAGAGTATGCTCAGTATAGACATTACCCATGGTAACTCTCATGGTAAAATAATACTTTCTATCAAAAATTTTATAATCTTTTTAGGTATCCCTAAATCATGATTGTGG
>CAZVSZ010000011.1:0-21276 GCA_964630095.1 uncultured Thermoplasmata archaeon
GAAGTTTCATAATCAGTATATATCGCTCATTCTAAAAAATGTTTTCTATTTAACAACATTCAACATTGAATTTGAATTTTTCCGAGTGAGTGGACCGGGCGGGATGAGGAAAATTTCGAAGAAATTTTACGAGTAAGCCTGTGTCCACGGAGCGTAGCGGAGTGAACCGGGCGGGATGAGGAAAATATAGAGTATTTTCTGACTTAGCCCGCATCCATTTTGAGCGATGCGAAAAATGGACCGGGCGGGATTTGAACCCGCGACCTCCACGTTGCAAGCGTGGCGATCTTCCAGCTGATCTACCGGCCCATTTTGTTTATGGAGATAATTTAGCTATATTTTAAAGTTTTCTGTTTTTCCAGATTCCTTTTGATGTTGTTGTAGGTTTCTTTCAATGCCTGTGGGAGCACCTTGGTATCTCCTATGACTGGCATGAAATTTGTATCACCGCTCCATCTTGGAACTATGTGAACATGTATGTGTCCTTCAATTCCAGCACCCGAAACTCTTCCAATATTCATTCCCATATTAAATCCCTGCGGATTCATTTCTCTCTTTATAGCAATAATAAGCAATTTTGATATTCTGTAAATATCCACTATTTCTTCATCTTTCAAATCTTCAAAATTTGCTACATGCCTGTAGGGAGCAACCATCACATGTCCGGGATTATATGGATAGTTGTTCATTATTGCAAACGCATGCTTGCCCCGATAGAGAATAAGATTTTTCTCATCATCATTCTCTTCTGGCAATTTGCAAAATATGCACTCTTTTGTCTTTTCCATTCTTATGTATTCAATTCTCCATGGTGCAAACAGTTTTTTCATAAATCCCCATGGAAAACGAATATAAAAATTAATATGTGAGTGCGTAATAATACCCACTGTGTTTGTGGGAAGAAAAAAGGAGATGCAAATTCTTCGTGATATATCAGAAGATGTTAGAAATGGTAATTCACATACTGTTATTATTGAAGGTTCTGCTGGAATTGGAAAAACAGCGTTCATCAAAGAATTCAAGAAAAATATTAGGGATTTCAAGATTTTTGAATCCAAGGCAAGACTCACCTCACAGTACAAGCCTTATGATGTATTTCTCAATGCATTTGGAGCAAGGGATATAAGAAAAATCACACAGGAAGTTGAGAAAGAGAAAATCAGAGAAATAGCAAGAAATTTAATAAAAAATAAAAAGATGATTTTTGTGGATGAATATGGAAATGATGGAACTCTTGAGATATATAAAATTCTGAGAAGGAAAATGAAAGGAATTATTGTATCTCCGAATCCCTATGGGGATATATTTGTATCTGAGGTAGAATATAAAAAGTCCATGAGTCCATACACTCTTGAATCACTGATAGAAGATGAAATTTACAAATTTGTAAGAAAGAATAAAGATACAGTCATTTTAATTGAGAACATAAATTATTTTATATACTCCATAGGCATTGAAAAGGTTACATTTTTTCTCCGTGATTTGTATTCTACAATGAAAGATAATATTGTAATTGTCTCAGGTAATTTATTTTCTCTCAGTGATGAGGAGAAAAACAAATTGTCATCTATTTTTGATGAAGTATATTCCCTTGAATGGAATAAGAAATATGGAGATACTGTATATTTAATTTCTTCAGTTGACGATATTAATAAAAAGAATACTGCAATCTTCTCCGATAAGAGGTTGGGGATGGGAGAATATACAGTATCTGAAGGTGGAGAACTTAGAGCCTCAATGCCAAATTTTTCTCTCCTATACAATATAATTGAGAGTGCAAAATCTGAAAAGGATATAGTGATAAACTGTATGAGAAGTTTGATTGATTATAATGGTTTTCGTGAAGCATATCCCTGGTTGAAGAAGGTGGCAGACATAGTTAGAATAAGGGGAGTCAAATTGTATATATCTGCTGAAGAACTCAGAGAGGATGAAGTTGAGAAAATAAGAAGTATTGTGGATATGGATTTTTCTGAAAATAGAAAAGAGGCAAAGCCCTACAAAATTTACGAGAATGTATTGAATTATCTTGAAAGATACTCTCAAAGAAAGAGGATTTGTATGATAATTGAGGATATTCAATGGGCAGATAGAGATTCTTATCTTCTACTTGATTACCTGAGCAGAAATATGGAAGGGGGGATACTTCTGATTTTGACCTATAGAAATGAGGATATTTCTTTAAGAAAAGACTACAGGATAATAAGGGGAATAATGAAATATGAAAAAACTCATCTTGTTAGGTTAAATCCCCTCAGCAGGGAGGATTGCTATAAAATTCTGGAAGAAATTGGGATAAAGAATAAGGAGATAATTTATGAGAAAAGTGGTGGAAATCCCCTATTCCTCATTCAACTCTCAGAGCATACCCATAGGAATAAAAAGTTCATACCAGATACTATGAGGGAGAGTGTTGAATATCAAATTGAAAATATTGATGATTTAACGCTTTATAATCTTCGTTTTCTATCCACTCTTGGATATGAAATAAATAAGAAGATTGTGGATTCTCTTTTAGGTAAAGACTGGATTGAGAAAATTGAAAATTATGATAAATTTATAGAAATAGATGGAAAAATTAAGTTCAAGAACTCTATTATAAGGGATACTATATATAATATGATGATTCCAGACCTCCGTTTAGAGATGCATTACAGAATTGGAAAATATTTTTTGAAAAAATCAACTTATGATGCGGCTTATCATTTCTATAAATCCAGGAAAAAAGAAGGTATAACCCATCTTAAGAGAGCCGCAGAGACTTCAATTAAAAATTATGCAATAGATGATGCCATAGATTATTATGAAAAGGCGTTAGAAATAGCAGATAAATATTCTCTTTATAATGAAATTTTCAATATTCTTGAAAGAGCTGGAGATATAAAGATGATGATAGGAAGATACAAAGAAGCAATTAAGGACTATGAGAAAATATTGGAAAAAAATAAAACCTCTCGGGTATTGCGAAAGATTGGAAGTTGCTATCTATCAATAGGAGATTTCAACAATGCAGAGAATGTATTGAATGAAGGTTTGAATATTGCAAGGGGTTTTGAGAGAGAGAAAATCTTGGAGCAAATTGGGAGGTTGCATCTCAGAAAAGGAAAAATTGATATTGCAATTAAATATTTTAAGAAATATCTTGAGGCATCTCAGAGGAAGAAAAGTGAGGAGGATATTTCGCTGGCATATGAGGATCTGGCTGTAAGTAGTTATTACCATGGAGATTACAGGAAATCACTGGATTACGCGAAGAAATCTATGGTTTATCTTAGAAAAAGTAAGAAATATGAAAGGATAGTATCTGTTTATAATCTCCTTGGTGCAGTTTATGATACTATAGGAGATAAGGATAAGGCAATGAGAAATTACAAAATTCTTCTCAATCTTGCAAGAAAGATGGGAGATTTAAGAGGAATGAGCCTTGCATATAATAATATAGGCATCCTTTATTATTCCATTGGGACTTTGGAAGATGTTAGAGAATATTTAGAAAAGGCACTGGAGCTTCATAGAAAGATAGGGGATATTAGGAGTATTGCACTGTCATATTACAATCTGAGCGGAGTTTATAGCGATGAAGGTAAGTTTGATAAAGCAATAGATTATGGAAAGAAGGCTTTGGAGATTTATAAAAAAATAGGGGATATGCATGGGGTATCTTCCTCAGAAATCTGGATTGGGATTTATCATATTAACACAGGGGAATATAAAGAAGCAAAAAAACACATTAATGAAGGTTTAAAAATAGCCAGAAAAGAGAAGTACATGAAGAATATAATTCTCTCTTATATCGGCATCATTAAGATTTATAATCGCAGTGGAAAATTAAATCTGGCTAAGAGATACTTAAATAAACTGGAAGAGTGTATTGGGAAAAATGAGAAGGATATAGATATTCTTGCCAATTATTACATAAATGTTGTTGAATATTATTTGGAGAAAAATGATATTGAAGAGGCTGAAAAGAGAAATGAGCAGTTTGAAGAATTAGCAGATAGAGCAGATGATATTTTTCTGAAGACTGAGAATAAAAGATTAAAATCATTTATAGAATGTAAGAAAGGAAATTTGGGCAATGCAGAAAAATACTTCAATGAGAGTATTAAGAAGTTGAAGAGTATTAAAATGTATTATGCCATGGCTGAAGCATACCTGCTCTACGGAAAGTATCTCCTAGAAAAAAATGAAAAGCTGGGTAGAGAAAAGATTTTGATTGCGAGGGAGTTATTTTCCTCCATGAATCTCAAAAAAAGAACTGAAGAGATTAACAAAATTTTAGGGGAGGGTTCTTGAGAAAAATATATATTGATTCTTTCTATTCCCCCCACCATGATATCGCCAAAAGAAGTACATAAAATTTTAGGAACGAGAATATTGGCTGATGGACTGGACATGGTGTTAGATATAGAAAAGAGCAAGGGAATGTGGCTATACGATTCAAGGTATGATAGAAAATTCCTGGATTTCTTTGGATTTTTTGCAACTTCTGCACTTGGAATGAATCATCCGAAGATGTTTGAACCTGAATTTCTTAAAAAACTTCAAAGAACTGCAATAAATAAGGTTACAAATAGTGATATATATACAGTGGAATATGCAGAGTTTGTTGATACATTATCCAAAATAGCCACGCCCTCATATTTCCGCTATTTCTTCTTTGTATCTGGAGGTGCTTTGGCTGTGGAAAATGCCTTGAAAACAGCATTTGACTGGAAAGTCAGGAAAAATTTATCGCATGGTAGAGGAGAGAAAGGCTACAAGGTAATTCATCTGAGAGAGGCTTTCCATGGAAGAACTGGATATACAATTGCATTAACAAACACATTTGATCCAAATAAGATAAAATATTTTCCCAAATTCAATTGGCCAAGAGTTACAAATCCAAAAATAACTTTTCCCCTTGAAGGCAAAAATTTAGAAAAGGTTAAAGAACTTGAAAAAAAGAGTTTAGAAGAGATGCAGAGGGCAATTGATGAGAATCCCGATGATATTGCAGCGTTCATAATGGAGCCAATACAGGGCGAAGGCGGAGATAATCATTTTCGTGGAGAGTATATAAGGGCAGTGCAGGAAATATGCAGGAAGAACGATATAATGTTCATAGTTGATGAGGTTCAAACTGGAGTTGGGGTAACAGGTAAATGGTGGGCTCATGAGCATTTCAATGTGCAACCAGATATAATGGCATTCGGTAAGAAAATGAAAGTCTGTGGAATAATGGTGGGCAAGAAAGTGGATGAAGTTGAGGATAATGTTTTTCATGTGTCAAGCAGAATAAACTCAACATGGGGTGGAAATATAGTAGATATGGTAAAAGCACAGAGAATATTAGAAATAATACATGAGGATAATCTTGTGAATAATGCAGCAAAGATGGGGAATTCTATGCTAAAAACGCTTCACGAGTTGGAGGAGAAATATCCCGAGAAGGTGAGTAATGTTCGTGGTCGTGGAATATTTGATGCATTTGATCTGGCAACGACAGAAATGAGAGACAAGTTTTTCAAGGAGACATACAGGAATGGGCTATTAACACTAAAATGCGGTCCAAAGGGAATAAGGTTCAGACCACCACTGATTATAAGTGAGGATGAAATTACCCTTGCCCACGAGATTATGGATAGAACTCTGAAAGAACTCTGATTTTTTATTTTTATCCTCATTTTTAGGGTCGTTTTGTTACAGAGTTTTTATCTTCAGATTGTGTATAGAACATAATCTTTGAATACTCATCTCCATCATTCTTTACTTCATCAAGATGAAAGATTAACACATTTACTATGCAATATGTATATATAAACGCAATCAACCTATAGGTTGAAGGAGAGAGAATATCTCTTCAATTACTCTCTCCTCGCTGAGTAAGCACTTATATAGGTTGCTATGGCTGAAAGGAGCAGTATAAAATACGCCAATTCTGCATATATGGATGATGCATCACCCAATGCGGTTTGAGAATGTTGCATACCCCAGAGAAGTCCGACCACGAAACCAAAGTTTCCAGCAGCAATGTGAGCAAAGAAAATCAGCACATAAATGAATGCACAGACAATTTCTTTTTCCTGAACTGCAAAATATTTAAAGCTATAAATCAGACCTATGAAAAGAAGCAAAAACTCTGTAGCAAGTAAAGTAGCATAAGAGAAAAATACAGCGTTGAGAGCATTTCCTGTGTTGCTCCCCGTTGCATTCATAACATCAAATAACATTTTATAGCCATTGAACACAAGCATCAACCCAAGAATCAGAATTAAAAAAGATAGAACAAGCCCGATGGTAGCATGCTCAGGTGCAGATGATAAAATTTCACTCTCCAGGAGGGTTTTTGGTTTCTCTCTCTTTGGCTTGGTTACTGCTTTGATTTTGTAAGCATGCTGAATTGGTGCTTCAGTTGTGGGTTCATATTCTATATTCACAGATGGCAGATCCTTATCAAACCTAAATCCACAGTATGGGCAGGATTTGGAATCTGCTGGAATTTCTCTTCCGCAATTAGGGCAGCGAATCATCTCGCTTAATTCAACACCGCAATAAGGACATACTTTAGCATCCGCAGGAATTAATTTTCCGCAATTTCCACAAACAACATAATCAGGATTCAATTGAGCCCCGCAGTAAGGACATACCACTGCATCATCTGGGACTTCTCTCCCGCAGTGTGGACATATTGCCATCTTTCTCATTCCTCCTTTTTCTTTCTCTTATACATTTCAATATATTCTTTCAGTTTTGGATATATACACATCGTATATATGATTATCCTCATGGTCCCTAATTGCTATGATTGTCTGTCCTGCACCATTTACTGTTATGTTTGTATGCTCCAGCTTCGCCATGTGTTGCACGTCCTCCTCCTCAAGGTTGTATTCCTCTCCTGCAATCTTAATCTTGTCCGGTTCCTCCATACGACGGCGTGCTGAATCAATTATAAGTTCGGAAGATATGTGATACATATCTAAATCTCCGCTCTCAACAATCTCTTTTGCTTTTTCCCAAACCCCAGTAGGAATTGAAACAGTTTTCCATCTATTTTCCTTTTCTGTCATATATACGATAATAATAACATACAATTATTTAAACTTCGCTAAATTAATTTTATGCTTATACCAACATAAAATTGATATGCTTCTTTTCCATGTGGTAACATTGTAATAAAGATGTCAGATAAGGGGTTTAGAAGCATAAGACTGAAAGAAGCTTTGCTTAACGCTGTTGAGAACTTTATCAAAAACCACCCTAAATGGGATACAAAGGCATAGATTTGTTACAGAAAATTTATTTTTGATTAATCGTGTAGGCAACCCACGGTAATCATAAAATACCATGACCGGGCGGGAGGAGGAAAATTTCGAAGAAAT
The DNA here is from genome assembly GCA_964630095.1 of uncultured Thermoplasmata archaeon. Classification (GTDB taxonomy): domain Archaea; phylum Thermoplasmatota; class Thermoplasmata; order Thermoplasmatales; family Aciduliprofundaceae; genus CAZVSZ01. The sequence goes on from CAZVSZ010000011.1 coordinate 7,362, forward strand.
TTTACGAGTAAGCCTGTGTCCACGACTGAGCAAAGCGAGGGAGTGGACCGGGCGGGATTTGGACCCGCGACCTCCACATTGCGAATGTGGCGATCTACCGGGCTGATCTACCGGCCCATTATGAGATTTGTAAAGCCTCATATCCTATATATTCTTTACGATATTTTCATGGAATCCCCTGTTTTGAGAGAAAGGTTTATATAGTAGTTCTTCTTTACTATTAGTAGTTAACCTTTGGTTAACAACTTAAAGAGGTGATAAAAATGAAAGGAAGAAAGGAAGAAATAGATGTGAGAGTAGCAGAATCAAGGGCGAGGGATGTGGGCCGCGGAATTGCAAGGATAGACCCGGTGATATACGAGAAGATGAAATTGATGCCAGGAGATACCATTGTTATTGAGGGAAGAAAACTCACTGCCGCAACTGTGATGCGCGGCTATCCGGAGGATGAGAATACGGGGCTTATAAGAATTGATGGTCAAATAAGGAGAAATGCGGGAGTGGGAATTGATGACAAGGTGAAAATAAGAAAAATCATTGCAGTTCCTGCAATACAAATCACACTCTCTCCAACTCAGCCTCTCAGAATTATGGGTGGTGAAGAATATTTGAAGAACCTGCTTGAAGGAAGGGTTGTAACCCGAGGAGATACAATCACAATAAATGTTATGGGTAACCCAATTGATTTAGTTGTGACTGGTGTGAAGCCCGTTAAAGAAGTTGCAATTATAACACGAGCAACAGAAATAAAAATAAGCGAAAAGCCTGCAAAAGAAACTGCTGGTATTCCAAGAGTTACATATGAGGATATTGGGGGATTGAAAGAAGAGATAAAGAAGATTCGTGAGATGGTTGAATTACCTCTCAGGCATCCAGAATTATTTGAGAGACTGGGAATTGAGCCACCAAAGGGAGTTTTGCTCTACGGTCCTCCGGGGACAGGAAAAACATTATTGGCGAAAGCGGTTGCAAATGAAGCGTACGCACATTTCATATTGCTAAGTGGTCCCGAGATAATGAGCAAGTACTATGGGCAGAGTGAAGAGAATTTGAGAGAGATATTTAAGGAAGCGGAAGAGAATGCTCCGAGTATAATTTTCATAGATGAAATTGATTCAATAGCCCCAAAGAGGGATGAGGTTACAGGTGAAGTGGAGAGAAGAGTTGTTGCCCAACTTCTTGCTCTCATGGATGGGCTTGAATCCCGTGGGAAGGTGGTTGTGATAGGTGCTACGAATAGACCAAATTCGCTGGATCCAGCGCTAAGAAGACCTGGAAGATTTGACAGGGAGATAGAGATAGGTATTCCTGATAGAAAGGCGAGAAGAGAGATATTAGAAATACACACTCGTGGAGTTCCTCTTGCAGAGGATGTTGACCTTGATAAACTGGCTGATATAACACATGGATATGTGGGTGCTGATCTGGCAGCTTTGGTGAAAGAAGCAGCAATGCGTGCATTGCGAAGAATTATGCCACAGATAGATATTGAAGTTGAGAAAATTCCTCAGGAAATACTAAAAAAGATTGTTGTGGCATGGGAGGATTTCATGAATGCATATAGGGAGATGCAGCCAAGCACAATGCGTGAAGTTCTTATTGAGAAACCAAATATTCACTGGAATGATATTGGAGGATTGAAGAATGTAAAACAGGAATTGAGAGAAGTGGTAGAATGGCCAATGAAATACAAGAAATTATTTTCCCACATGAATGTAAAACTACCAAAGGGAATATTGTTATACGGACATCCTGGAACAGGCAAGACGCTATTAGCGAAAGCTGTTGCTACCGAGAGTGAAGCAAATTTCATAAGTGTTAAAGGTCCTGAATTTCTCAGCAAGTGGGTTGGTGAGAGTGAAAAGGCGGTGAGAGAAATTTTCCGAAAGGCAAGACAGGCATCACCATGCGTAATCTTCATAGATGAGATTGATTCAATAGCACCTCAGAGAGGAAAGGATATAACTACTAATGTGACTGAGAGGGTTGTATCTCAATTGCTCACGGAACTTGATGGTCTTGAGGAACTTCATAATGTTATCGTGATAGGTGCCACAAACAGACCTGATATAATTGACCCTGCATTACTTCGTCCTGGAAGATTTGACAGATTGATCTATGTTCCAATGCCCGATAGAGAGGCAAGGAAGGAAATATTCAAGATACATTTGAAGGGAAGACCTCTTGGAAATGATGTGGATATTGATAAATTGGCGGATATTACGGATGGATATACCGGTGCAGATATAGAGGCAGTTTGCAATCAAGCAACGATGATTGCGGTGAGGGAATATGTAGAAGGAGGAAAGGACCCAGAAGAGCCAGGGGATGCCAAGATTGAAATGAGGCATTTTGAGGAATCTTTGAAAAAAGTTAAGCCATTATCAAAGGAAGAGAAAGAATTGTATGATAAAATCGCAGAGAGATTCAGAAGTTCATCTTAAACATCTCTTTTCTTTTTTTAGCGCTATATTAAATAAGTGGTTTTATATCTCCTCATGTGACCAAAAAAGGATTAACAAAAGTCCTTAAAAATCGCAATTTTCTGAAGTTATGGATTGGACAGATTGTCTCCAATATTGGTGATGAAGTAGCGTTTATAGGTCTGGCAGCCCTTATTGTATTTCAGTGGAATGCAAGTGCAGTTGAAGTATCATTTTTATTCATTTTTGCGAGTATTCCCTCACTTATCATTGGTCCTTTTGCAGGTGTATTTGTAGATAGGTGGAGAAGGAAAAACACGATGATTTCAATGGATATAATTCGTGCGATTGTTATTTTTCTTGTTATATTTTCAACTGAGTTATGGCAGATATATATCCTTATTTTTCTTCTATCTTCCTTCTCAAGATTTTTCTATCCTGCGAGAAATGCCATAATTCCAAATATTGTCCATGAGAAGAATCTTGTGGAAGCAAACTCTCTCTCTCAGATGAGTTACATGCTGGCTCTAATACTTGGTCCTGCCCTTGCAGCACCATTAGTTGTTATTTTTGGTTATTTTTTTGCATTCATATTTGATTCCTTTACATATATTTTCTCTGCTTTCATGATCTCTATTATATTTATCAGGGAGAAAATTGAGAAGAGAAAAAAGAATGCGATGAAAGAGATGATTGAGGGATTTTCGTACATAAAAAATAATAAAATTGTATTGTATATTATACTCCTCTTTTCAGGATTAATGCTCATATTTGGTGGTTTGAATGTTGGCTATACCATCTATGTGAGGGATGTTCTCCACATGAAAATTGTTGGTCTCAGTTCCCTTGAAATTGGATTTGGGATAGGCGCAGTTGTTGGCTCAATAGCTGTTGGTATTCTTGCAGGAAAATTGAAGGAGGGGGATATGATTGCTGGTGGTATAACTTTCATAGGACTATTACTTTTCCTGATGGGATTTTTCACTTATTTTTTTGCAGTGATTATTGTTTCTCTTTTAATAGGAATTTCAAACATGTTTGTGTCAAATCCTGCAAATGCAATTTTACAGAAGATTGTTCCTGATTCTCTTCGGGGTAAAGTATTTGGTGCTCTCGGTGCTGTGGTGCAGGGTGCTTCCTTGATTTCCATGGGTCTTGTTGGTTTTCTTATTGCCATTTTTGGAATATTAAACCTTCTCGTATTTGGTGGAATATTTGTTGCTTTAATAGGAACAATTTTATTGCTAAATAGAAAATTCGTGAAGATGATAAGTATGGGAAAAAGTTAGATATTGAAAAATTCCCTTTTTGTATCCCTCAAAGTGGGTCTGAGAGTTCTTGCAATTTCAATTTCATCAAGGTTTATCTCCACGATTTCAATTTTTTCTTCAAAATATGGTGCTTTGAAAATTAATTTTCCTCGGGGAGAATAAATCTGCGAGCCACCCCAGAACTCCATGGTTCTCATTAATCCTGCCCAGTTCACATAGGCGAAGAACACGGTGTTCTCAATGGCTCTCGCAGGAATGACCGTTTCAAAAAGAGTTCTTGAGGTTATGGGGCTTGCTGATATATTAATGATAATTTTTGCCCCATTCAATGCCTGAATCTTTGCAATTTCTGGAAAGAATAAATCATAGCATATCTGAACTCCAATTTTCCCAAATTTCGTATTCACAAGGGATATATCATTTCCATCTTTGAAATACAGTTTTTCTTCAAAGGGTCCAAAATTTGGAAGGTATATTTTCCTTGCAATATTTATCTCTCCATCTACAATAACAGCAGCAGAATTGTATATGAATTCGTCCTTTTCTGGAAATCCAAAGATTACAATCCTATTTTTTGCTTTTTCAGCGATTTCCCTTATTATTTTATCATCTTTTGGTATTGCTCTTTCAACAACTGCATCACGAATCAAATAACCTGTGAGATACATCTCTGGAAATATATAAATATCTGCCTCTTTTTCCTCCAATATTCTTATTAGATTTTCTTTGTTTTTTTCCACGCTAAATTCAGTTTTCATTTGAGCGAGAAGTATCCTGACCATGGAGGGGCATAGACATAATAATTTAAATTTTTATTCTCTGGGAAAACAATAGAGTTAAATACGGAATTCGCAATTCTCCCCTATAATTTGAAAGAAGGTGATTACTTGAAAAGTTCAGGCATTAGCAAATTCGGCTATGCGTTCATAATATTCCTAATAATATGGTGTGCATTCATATATTCACCGGGCATAGATACAGAGCATTTTCTACAGGAATTTATAGCGGGAATATTCTTAGCCCTTATTGTAGCAGGAATAAGTTACGAGCATTTGTCGCAGAGAGGATTGAGGAATTTTCATCCAAGAAGAATATGGTGGGCTCTTAAATATATACCGGTTTTCACATGGGCTATGATTAAGGCAAATTTAGATGTTGCCTACAGGGTTCTCCATCCAAAGAGGCCCATAAAGCCTGGGATTGTTAGAATAAGAACAGATTTGAAAAATCCAGTTGGAAAACTGGCTTTGGCGAATTCAATTACCCTAACTCCGGGAACAATGACCATGCAGATTATAGATGATAAATATTACATTCACTGGATTTATGTAAGGAGTGTAGATGAAGAAGAAGCAGGAAAACACATAAAGGGAAATTTTGAAAAATATTTGAGGGAGGTATTTGAATGACATGCATATTTTGGCCCTGCATAACATTTATAGCAATAATATCTCTTGCAACATTTCTTTCAATAGTTAGAGCAATTATAGGTCCAACAGGCTCTGATAGGGCTGTGGCACTTGATGTAATGACAAATATTACAATTGCTCTCCTTGCCATACTTGGATTTTTCTTTCAGAGATTTATATATTTAGATGTTGCACTGGTTTATGGAATACTATCGTTTGTTGGTGTAATAGCAGTAGCAAGGTATCTGGAGGGAGGCCTATGATATATTATTACATAATCCTCACTTTGCAGATTATCGGGTATATTCTTGTTGGAATAGGTTCGTTTTTTCTGTTCCTTGCTTCCCTTGGGCTTTTAAGAATGCCCGATGTCTATAACAGGATGCAAACGGCAACAAAGGCGACCACACTTGGAGCATTGAGTGTCCTGATTGGAATTGGATTAATTGACCTGAACTGGCTTCCCAAGAGTCTGGTAATTGCTGCATTTATACTCCTCACAGCGCCAGTGGGTGCAAGTGCTCTTGCAAGGGCAAGTTACAAGAGGGGGATAAAATTGTGGAAGGGAAGTGTTGTTGATAAGTATAGTGAGGAAAAGGAGGAATAATTATGGATATGTTTACCCTTGTTTCATTAATCTTGATAACTGCGATGCTCATAGCAGCAATAGTTGCAGCGGAAATTAAAGATTTACTCTCGGCGGCAATAGCAATGGGAGTTGTCAGTTTAATAGTCTCAATTCTATTTTACATGCTTCAGGCTCCGGATGTAGCAATAACCGAGGCATCAATAGGAGCGGGATTGAGTCTTGCAATAATGGTATTCGGAATAAAACATACTGAGAGGTGGGAGAAATGAAGAGGGTTCTCGCTGGAACAATAGCAATTCTTCTGTTTCTTATATTTGCTCTTGCCTTTATGAGAGTTCCATTTGGAAATGTGGCTCTTGGAGGATATCATTATTACAATCCAATAAAAAATGAGACAACAAATGATAGCGTGCCACAGCATTATTTAAAGGATGGAAAGGAAGATACTGGAGCAACGAATATTGTTACTGCCATAGTTGTTGATTACAGGGGATTTGATACTCTTGGAGAAGTTACTGTTCTATTTCTTGCTTCAACGGGAGTTGGAGCACTAATGTATGTGGAAGAGGAAAAGAAAAGAAAAGTGAGAAGAGCAAATGCCGTTGTGGAAACTGCCTCAAAATTACTTTTTGGCTTCATAATTTTATTCGGTGCTTATATATTTGTGCATGGGCATCTCACTCCAGGAGGAGGATTTCCAGGCGGTGCAATAATTGCCTCTTCCTTCCTGCTTCTCTACCTTGCGTATCCAAGATTTCATGCAGAGCACAAAAAATTGAATGTTGATGAAAGTCTTGCAGGCCTTACCTTTGTAATTATCGGATTGCTTGGTTTATTCATTGCGGGATATTTTCTCTATAATTTTCTGCCCTTTGGACTGCCCACTTATCTTCTGAGCGCGGGAGTGATTCCAGTGATATATGTGGCAATTGGAGTGAAGGTTGGCGCTGAATTAACTGGAATAGTGGATGCAATGATGGGGGTGAGAGAATGATTCAGTATTACTACCTTGCTTCAATAGCACTGATTGCCATGGGTTTGTATATTGTTATTGCAAAGAAAAATCTGATTAAGATAATAATCGGGCTTGATATGATGGACACTGGAGTTAATCTTCTCCTCATATCCATTGGTTATGTGACTGGAGGTACTGCACCAATTGAAAATGCAAACTATTCAAAGTATGTTGATCCTGTTCCACAGGCACTTGTTCTAACAGCAATCGTTATAGGAGTATCGGTCATGGCTCTTGCACTATCAATAGTTATTGGATTATATAGAAAAACAGGAACACTGGAACTTGATGAGATGAAGGAGGTGGAAGAATGATTCTTCATCCTGTTCTGCTTATAGGCTTCCCGCTATTCTTTGCTTTTCTCATGCCCCTCATTGGGCTTTGGAGTAAGAAATGGGTAAAATACACATTGATATTGGCAACTGGAATTAATCTCATTCTTTCAGTATTCATCCTTTTTGAAGTTCTTCCTCCAAATAAGCCTGTATTTGATATAATTGGGGGTTTTCAGCCACCTCTTGGAATAGTCCTGATGGTTGGTCCTCTTGGTGCTTTTATTGCTCTTATTATCAGTTTTTCCGCTTTTGTAATTTCAGTTTACAATAGCAGAGTGGATAAAGAGCCCGTTGTTAAATATAACATGCTATCTTTACTTCTTCTTTTAGGTACAACTGGAATGGTTTTAACAGGAGATTTATTCAATCTCTTTGTATTCTTAGAGATAACCTCAATAGCATCCTACGGGCTCGCCGCATACAACAAAGATAAGAGAGGTTTTTCAGGAGCAATTAAATATCTGATAATTGGTTCAATAGGCAGTTCATTTGTTTTAATTGGTATTGCTTTAGTTTATTCTCAATTGAGAACATTAAATATGTTAGATATAGCAACAAGATTGGGAGAAATGAGCCCATATACAAAAATTGTTGCATTCACATCTTTATTCCTTGGATTTGGTGTGGAAGCAGAGATGTTCCCTCTAAATACATGGGTTCCAGAGGCTTATGATGGGGCACCACATCCAGTTAGTGCAATGTTCTCTTCAATGAGTGCAAAATCAGGTATATTCGCTTTGGCAAGAATGATATTTACCATATTTGCATTCTCTGATTTTCTCTGGTTTGTTGTAATAATGGGCATACTGACACTTTTCTTTGGGGAAATTGTGGCTTATGCACAGAAGAATATCAAGAAGATGCTTGCCTACTCCTCTATTGGGCAGATGGGGATGATAATAACTGGGTTTGGAATTGGAACTACAATGGCTATTGAAGGCTCATTTTTCCAGATGTTCTCCCATGCCATGGCAAAGGCACTTCTGTTCATTGCTGCCGGGTATATAATATGCACCGTGGGAAGCAGGAGAATGGAAGATATGAAAGGGATTGCAAGAAATCCAGCCCTTGGAATTCCCTTAATTGTTGGAGTTTTGTCAATAATGGGGATGCCTCCATTCATCGGTTTCTACGGCAAATTCTATATTCTAATGGCGGGATTCTCTGAAGGCTACTATGCAATAATATCCCTGTTTCTTGCGGCAAGCATAGTGGAGGTTGCATATTATGCAAGATTTCTAAAGATCGTATTCACTCCATCCGAGAGAAAATTTGAAAAGATGGATTTGAGAACCTATATACCTCTAATGACATTCGCAGCGGTAATAATAATATTCGGAATATATCCAAAGCCAATATTTGATATATTATCTTATGCAAGTTCATTCCTTGCAGGAGGTGCCTAAAATGAATCTGTTAACTCTCTTTGGAATATTTATTCTCGTACCTCTAATAGGTGCAGTGGTATCTTACTTTGGAAAGAAGTATGCCCCGGTAATTGGAACGATATTCTCTTCCATCCCGTTATTCTTCCTCTATCTGTGGTATGGAGAAACTAAATCCTATATAGTGAATATAGGCGTTGAGATGAATTTCACTTACGATTTGATGTCATGGTTCTTCCTCCTCATGCTCAATACAGTCTTATTTGCATCGCTTCTATTTGCAACAAGTTATGATCCCAAGAATCCTGGAGGATTTACATTTTTAATGCTTTTAGCATCCGCAGGTGCAAATGGAGTTATACTATCCAGGGATTTCTTCTCTTTGTACATTTTCTGGGAAATGATGTCATGGGCATCGTATCTCCTCATACTTCGTACATCGGGAGAATATGCACGCCGTTATCTTCTGTTCGGAGTTCTTTCTGCTTATCTCATAATCTCTGCTATTGGTATAATTTACTATTATACAGGAAGTTTCCTTTATTCAGATGCGATAAATATACCGGGATTTGCATGGCTATGGATTCTTGTTCTCCTCATATCAGGATTTGGAGTTAAGATGGCGATAGTCCCCCTTCATATATGGGCTCCTTATGCGTACTCATCAGAGCAGCCATTTGTATCTTTCCTATCTGGTGGATTGAGCAAACTTGGAGTATTTGGAGTATTTATTGCCATGTATTCAATTGCTGGACTTTCAATTCTAAATTCATTTGGAACATTCAGAGGAGTATCACTGCTCGGTTATCCATTTGCCCTCTTAGGTGCAATCACGGCATTCATGGGAACCATGCTTGCCATATTCCAGGATGATTTGAGAAAATTACTGGCGTATTCCTCCATTGGGCAACTTGGCTATGTTATGGTTGGTCTCGGACTCGGCACACCTCTTGCAGTTGGAGGGGCATTATTCCATGCGTTCAACCATGCAATGTTTAAATCATTACTGTTTTTGGGGGCAGGAGCGGTAATTTACAGAACTGGAAAATATAAAATAAGCGAGATGGGAGGTCTTGGCTACAGAATGCCATGGACATTTCTTGCAGTCCTGTTTGCTGTATTCGCTCTTGCAGGAATTCCAATAACTTCCGGATTCATATCAAAATGGATGCTTTACGAGGCGGCTATTGCAAAGAAGTTTGTAATTATTGCACCACTTATGATGATTGCCTCTGTTGGAGCATTTCTCTATTGCTATCGTTTTCTTTATGGAGTATTCTTGGGGCAGTTAGATAAGCCCAATGAGAATGTGAAGGAAGCACCACTGCCGATGCTTGTAGCAATGTATATTTTGGTAATTCCCCTTGTGATATTTGCGATATTCCCCGGATGGATACTGGATTGGCTCAATAAGATAGAAGTTTCTGCAGGGATAGGAAAATTGAATTACACAACTTACTCTTATTATTCATCCATAGGCGGAGCGGATATGCTGCCATTGTGGATTGCATTTATGCTGTTATTCTTCGTATCTCTCTATATCTTCTTGAGAAAGAAAGCAAATAAAGTTGGACAGTACGATAATTATCTTGCTGGAGAATCTCCAGATTATGTTCAACTCCACGCAGCTAACAACTTCTACAAGCCACTGAGAGATACATGGGCTTCCGCACTGAAATACAGTATTGATAGAGGTTATGAGAGAATGTGCAAATTCTTTGCAGGGGGATTTTATGAAATAAAGAAAATGTATACGGGCAATCCACAGGATTATGTTGCGTATTTGGGTATAGCATTTCTAATATTCCTCCTTGTAGGGTGGTGGTTGCTATGATTGACCTCGGGATTTTAATACAATCGGGAATAATCGCCCTGTATCTATTCCTTGCGATATGTATTGGATTATTATTTATGGGAATTGCGAGAAAAGTTACAGCGAGGATTCAGAACAGGGTTGGTCCTCCAGTATACCAGAATTTTCTTGATGCGGGTAAATTACTTGCAAAGAAAACCAATATAAGACATAACTGGATATTTGATTTTGCACCATTATTCGCCCTTGCAGGTGTTCTTCTTGCCCTTGCATATCTTCCATTGGGGGGTTACAGAATGCTCAGTGGAGAGGGAGATTTAATTCTTCTTCTATACATACTTGTTATACCCGCCCTCGGTTTTGCACTTGGCTCTGGAGCATCTGCGAATCCCAATGCTGGTGTTGGAGTTATGAGGGCACTAACTCTCATGTTCTCCTATGAGATGCCATTTTTGCTTGTTCTCCTATCTCTAATGATTTATTACAATACAGCATCTTTATCCGTTCTTCTTGAAAAACAGATGAATTTTGCATGGGCAATTATATTTCTACCCATATCTGCTCTGGCTGCTGATATTGTGCTTCAGGGAATGATGGGAGAGAAGCCTTTTGATATACCTATTGCACCACATGAAATTGCATCTGGACCAATTGTAGAATTTGGAGGTAAATATCTTGGCATGCTAATGCTTTATTCAGCGGGCTCAATAGTTGTTGAAACATCGTTATTTGTTGATTTATTCCTTGGGGGAGGAGTTATCCTCAATCCCGCAACCTATGGAATTATTGCTTATGTAGTGAATTACCTTGTATGGTTCCTTCTTATATTCATCGTTTGGATGATTGCAGTATTCATCAATGCAGTATTTCCGAGATTCAGAATTGAGCAGGCATTCAAATTCTACTGGAAATGGCCCACGGTTATAGCCGCACTGGGATTGATTCAGGCTTATGTGATGTCTGTATTTCTGGGGGTGGTTCCATGAATGAGAATCCATTTAACAATATTCTGCCAGATAAAGAATGGAAGAAGATACAGAGGATGCTATCAAAGCGTTCACTGTGGATGATACATTTCTGCACAGGATGTGGAGCAATGGAAATGCCCCCTACAATGACATCAAGATATGATATGGAGAGATTTGGGATAATACCAATGGCAACACCAAGACAGGCAGATTTGCTTCTTGTGACTGGTTATGTTGCTGTTAAAACTCTAAAAAGAATTGTTAGGGTGTATGAGCAGATGCAAGACCCCAAATATGTGATAGCATTTGGCTCATGTCCAATTAACGGTGGACTATACTGGGATTCTTACAATACAATCAAGACACTTGAGAAATATATACCTGTGGATATGTACATTGCAGGATGCATGCCCAGACCCGAGGCGATAATGGATGCGTTTCTCAAACTAATGAAGGATATTGATGAGGGAAAAGCAGATGGATGGATTCGTTATCGGAAGTATTACAAGAAATATAGAGAGAATCAGATGAAGGTATTCAGGAGGTGGGACCAGTGAGTGAAGCATTGAAATCTCTTGGAATAGAGTATGAGGAAATGAAGGTAAAGGGAAACTCACGACCGAGATACTATGCAAGAGTTGATAAAGAAAAAATAAGCGAGATAATGAAAAAATTGAAAAATATGGGTTACAATTACATGGTTGCTCTTTCCTGTGTTGATTGGCTCAAAGATAATAAATTTGAATTAATTTACCATCTCTGGAGTTATGAGAAGAGGGAAGATATATTTCTATCGGTAATGATTAATAGGGATGAGCCAAAATTTCAAACCCTGAGGGATTTATATCCACAAATTGAAACGCATGAAAGAGAAATACATGAGATGTTTGGTATTGAATTTGAGGGGAATGACCGTCTCAACGAATTCATTCTTGAGGACTGGAACGATATGCCACCAATGCGTAAGGATTTTGATACCGAGAAATATGCAAAGGAGAAATACGGCTCAGTTCCATTTGTGGATAAGGAAAACGAGGGAGGTGAGAGAAAATGAAAGAGTATGAATTATTCATTGGTCCCCAGCATGTTGGTATAACCGGGAATTTCATGTATCATCTCTGGGTTGATGGAGATACAATTGTTAAAGCGGAGGCACATCCAGGTTATCTTCACAGGGGTTTTGAGAAATTGATGGAGAGAAGAACATGGCTTATGAATGTGGCGTTAATTCCGAGAATATGCGTTCCAGAGCCAGATATAAATGAAGCAGCATATTCAATGGCTGTAGAATCTCTAATGGGATGGGATATTCCTGAGAGGGCAAAATACATAAGAACAATAATACTGGAAATGGCAAGATTGAGTTCTCATCTTCTTACAATTGGAGGATATGCAGGTGCTATTGGTCTTTATACAATCCCCCAGTGGGCCACGGGAGACAGGGATTATCTCCTTGATTTATTTGAGCAGTTAACGGGTGGGAGAGTATATCATATATTCATATTTCCAGGCGGAGTAAGATGGGATCTGCCAGAAGGGTTCCTAAGGAAGTTGGGAAAGGTTCTGGATTATCTTGAAAGTCGTCTTCCCTTCTATGATAAGGTTCTCTTTGCAAACGAGGTATTTTTCCGCAGGGCTCCTGATATTGGAGTTATACCGCATGATAAGGCTATTGAATGGGGGGTCACGGGTCCAAATTTAAGGGCCTGCGGCTATGAATATGATGTAAGAAAACTTGACCCTTATGCTGCCTATCCCGAGCTGGATTTTGAAATTCCACATTATCCGAAATTCGGAGATTTTGAAGTTCTTGGACATGGAGGTGATTGCTATTCTCGCATGATTGTGAGAAGATTAGAAATTGAGCAGAGCATAAGAATATTGAGACAGGTAATAAAGAAAATACCAGATGGAGAAGTATCCCTTAAAAGACCAAATCCTATTGCATGGAAAGTCCCTGCTGGATACGCTTACGCAAGAGTTGAGAGTTCCAAGGGAGAATTTGGTTATCTGATGATTAGTGATGGGGGTAAAATACCCTACAGAGTTCATGTTAGAGGTGCATCCTACACTCATGGAGTGAATGTTACAGAGACAATAGCAAAGGGATTAAATATTGCAGATTTCTCTCAGACCATATTCAGTCTTGATGTTTGTGCCCCTGAGATTGAGAGGTGATAAAATGAGTATATTTAAGCCATTTAAAGCATTAAAGCATCTTGCAAAGCATCCTCACACGGTGAGATATCCTTACCAACCCCATAAAGATATTGAGGGAATGGATGTTCCCACTGAAAGATATCGTGGTTTTCATTCAAATAATATTGAAACATGCATAGGATGCCAGTTATGTGCAAAGGTCTGTCCTGCAAATGCAATAACCTATGTGAAGATTGAAAATTCTGGAAAGAAGGGATTGAAATGGAGGCCCGTGATAGATTATGGTCGCTGCTGTTACTGTGGTTTCTGCACGGATATATGCCCTACCAAATCTTTAAAGCTCACGCCGAGATATGAGCATATAAGTAAGGATATAGAAACATTTAAGTTTATACCCACAATTCAAGTAAGAGAGAAAAAAGATAAGGCAATATCAATGGATGAGGTCATTTTTTCACCCGAGGAGTATAAACCTCCCGAAGAGAAGAAGGAGTAGTGGGGCCGACCGGATTTGAACCGGCGACCAACGGGTTTCTCAACGCCCCAT